>JALFJC010000101.1:0-8848 GCA_022775595.1 Bacteroidales bacterium
CACTCCGAGGACTACCGCAACCGCTTCGCCGACGACCTGCGCAAATCGCTGCCCCGCATACCCATTGCGGAGCAGGTGGCAGAATACATCGCATTCTGCAATGCGGGCCGCGAGTTGGCAACGCTGCATCTCAAATATGAGACCTACCCCGCCCCGGAGGGCGTGACCGTGACGGGCGAACAGCCGCTATCGGGCACCGACGAGGACTACGCCTATTACGCCGTGGAAAAAATGCGCTACCCGAAGAAAGGCGAGCGCGGCACCATCGTCTACAACAGCCGCATCACCATCGACAATATCCCCGCCGACGCATACGGCTACATCGTAAACGGCAAGCCCGCCATAGAATGGATTATGGAAAGATATGCCGTAAGCGTGGACAAGCGGTCGGGCATCAAGAACGACCCCAACCTCTGGGCACGCGAGCACCGCCAGCCCCGGTATGTCCTCGACCTCCTGCTCTCCATTATCCACGTGTCGCTCGAAACGCAACGCATCGTAAACCAGTTGCCCAAAATTGAGTTTTGAGTAGGGGCGTTTTGCAAATGGCGTGCAAACGAGCCGCAGCCAAACGTCTGTTGAAAACGAACGTTTGTGCAAGGCGTGAAATTATGCGTTAAGTGCCTGGAAGGCACTACAGAGCGTAGCGATAGTAACCGGGGACGAAGTCCTCGGATAAGCGCGAAGCGCACGATGTGCCTGGAAGGCAGTACGCCTGTGGCGATGCTTATAGTGCAAGTCCTGTGGCGTAGTGCCTTCCAGGCACCTCGTTCTCGCATTGACTATCCGAGGACTTCGTCCCCGGTTACTATCGCTACGCTCTGTAGTGCCTTCCAGGCACAAACGTTACATGAATACGAACCAATTTGCACAATCATTTAATCAATGCATCATCGCTCACCCAGGAAACGCAACAAGACGTTTGCTAAACGACTTGAAAGCATTAGGAAAATAGCAGCGGTATTATAGGTGTAAATTGCACCGACCCACATTCCCTAAACAAACATCGGGGCGCACCGAAATGGTGCGCCCCGATGCGTTTATGGGGATATGCTTTTCTATTTCTCACTTAAACAGGAAGAATTGCGGGCGGCCATAGAGGCGGAAAGCCTTGACGGCGCCGGGCATCACTTCCTTGCGGCCGGCAAGGCGCACGGCAGAAATGGTCTGGATTTCGCCGAGGTCGATGATGAGGCGGTGGGGATAGGGCGAGGGCGTGCCGTTCCAACGGGAGTGCCACATGGTTTTGGCATCGCCGTCGAACATAAGTTCGGCATCGCACACCACGGGTTCCTCGGTGCTGGCATAAACTATCTTCCAGCTGTCGGCATTCACGGGATTGCCCTTGCCATCGAGGAGCTCGATTTCAGAGAGGCAAGAACTCTGTCCGTCGTACGACGACAGCACTTCGATGCAGAGGTGGCGGAGCGTGGCGGGCGAGGCAAGGCGGAACTGCTGGAAGCCGGCCTCTTGCTTCATCTCGCCTGAGAGTATCACGTCGCCCTCGTCGAGGATAGGCTCGCCCAAGGCCTCGCGCCCAGCAGAGGCGCTCTTGTGCTTATCCACGCCGAGAGAGTCGAGAATGGGCGCGGGCAGGCCGGCGATGCTGCGGTGGCCGGTGGGCTCGAGGTCGAGCACAATGATTTCGTTCTTGCCCTTCTTCACCCAAGGCCCGGGCACGTAGAGCGTGTGCTGCGGGCCGATGGCCCAATACTTGCCGATGCTGCGGCCGTTCACCCACACCGCGCCCTTGCACCAGCCGCGCGTGTCGAGGAAGAGGTCGCCGGGGGAGGCGAGTTCAAACGTACCGCGATAGAATGTGGGGGCGGAGGCGGAGAGGTTGCTTTCGGTGATGTCTGAAAAAGCCTTCTTAAGCTGCTTTTCGGCTGCGCCCTTTGCCGCCACGGAGGCATAGAGGGGGAGCGGCGTGGTGGTCCAGCCCGTGAGCGGCTTGCCGCCGAGGGTCACCTTTTCGGTGATGCCTTTGAGGTTGTTGAGGAGGTCGGGACCGTAGTTCACGCGGCCAACGTTTTCTACCAATATCTCGAGTTTGCCGCCGGCGGGAATGTCTACCTCAATCTTGTTCTGCCGATGGCGGCGGTCGAGGCTGCCCACAATCTTGCCGTTAACCGAGACGACGCCGTAGTCGCGCAGCTCCTTAATGACGAGGAGCCCCTTGGCGGCGGCGGGAAGGGTGGTTTCGTAGTGAATATAGCCGAAGTCCATGTCGGCATCTTCCATCGTGAGGGGCTGCTCGCTCTGAATGCGGCGCGTGAAGGCAGCCGAGAGGGGAGCCTGCTGCGTGAGGGTGACGGCGGGGAAGGTGCTGATGGGGTTGAGCGCGGGCACGTCGGGGAGCGTTTCGCCCTCGGGCAGATGCTTCTGGATGACCTCGCGGAAGGCGTAATACTTAGGCGTGGGGTTGCCGTACTCGCCGAGGGGCGCATCGTAGTCGTAGCTCGTGGGCTGCGGTTCGTAACCGTAACTCGTGTTTGCGCCGTTGGTGTAGCAGAAGTTTGTGCCGCCGTGGGCCATGTAGATGCTCACCGACACATTGTTGCCCAGCATCCAGTCGAGCTGTTCGGCCGGGCTGCGGTAGTCGCGGCGCGAGTGGGCCTTGCCCCACACGTCGAACCACGCGGGATAGAACTCAGCCACGAAGTACGGGCCGCCCTTATGGAAGCGGTCGATGGTGCGGATAACTTCCTCGCCAACGGAGCCGTTCACCGTGGGCAGCGCACCGTCGATGTAGCCGTTGGGCATCTGCCCCGAACCGTCGCACGTGATGAGGGGCGCGTCGAAGCCCGCTTCGCGTATCATATCGCGGAGCTTGCCGAGATACACCTTGTCGTTACTGTAAGAGCCGTATTCGTTCTCTACCTGCACGAGCATGATCGGGCCGCCCTTGGTGACGCAAAGCGAGGCTACCTCCTTGCCGAGGCGCATGATATAGCGGCGGCAAGCTTTGAGGAAGGCCTCGTTGTCGCTGCGCCACACCATGCCCTGCTCCTTTTGCAGCCAATAGGGATAGCCGCCGAAGTCCCATTCTGCGCACACGTAGGGACCGGGGCGCAGCACTACGTACATGCCTTCCTCGCCGCAGATGCGGATAAACTTGGCAAGGTCGGCCTGTCCACGGAAATCGAACTCGCCCGGCCGACGCTCGTGGAAACTCCAAAACACATAAGTGGAAATAGTGTTGATGCCCATAGCCTTGAGCCGGCGGACACGGTCGCGCCAATACTCCTGAGGCACGCGAGGATAGTGCATCTCGCCGCAGATAAACTGGATGGGCTTGCCGTTGTGAATGAATTGTCCGTTCTCAATCTTGAAATCCTGGGCAGACAGTTCTGCCGACGCACAGAAGAGGAGCGTCAGCAGGAGCGCAAAGAGTTTTTTCATGATGATTAAGGTTGTGTGGATAATTGGGTTAGGGATAATAAGGAATATTGTTTTCCGAAAATTGTTGATTTTGTCCGAGAATGTTTTTGGGCCACGGATGACTTGTTTTAATTGCCCACGAATTTCACAAATTTACACTAATCTCTTTCAATGAGTAAAATGGCGACCTGGTCGGTCGCACTAATCTCACGAATTTTATGCAAAGATAGTGCAAGGCGAGCGCAATAAAACTTGTTTTAATTGCCGAGCGTAGCCGAAAATGTCAAGAAATAAAACTTGCTTTAATTGCCGAGCCGCAGCCTATCTTATGCAAAGGTAAAGAAAATAAAGCAATGTGCCGTGTTTTCACGCTACCGGCTATGTTTTTTGTGGGGCGCATCAGGCAGTCATTTCCACTCTGGGCGCAAAGGTAATTCCGGAATTTGACACGAAACTAAAAACGGTGGATTATTTATTATCAACTATTTTTGGTTGATTTTGAAGAATCAATCGTTTTTGGTTGATTATTGGAATAATCGTTGTACCTTTGTAGGCGATTATAACCGGCAAAGAATATGGATAAGATAAAAGGGGTTATAACAGGAGATATTATAGAGTCTTCTGCCATACAGATAAAATATCGGGACTTCTTGCTGAAGTCCATCCGGGAGATAGCCGATGAACTGTCTGTAATTGAACCGCTAAGGATAGAAATGTTCAGGGGCGACAGTTTCCAGGCGGTTATCGACAGTCCGGAAAATGCGATGAAGATTGCGGTCCTATTGCGTGCCGGGTTGAAGGGGCATACGCCAAAGGAGTGTAAAAAGCCGTGGGATGCCCGTCTTTCCATAGGGGTGGGAACAATATCGTACCATGCGGACAATACCGTGCTTTCAGACGGGGAAGCATTCCAATACTCGGGAAGGGAACTTGACGAAATGGGCAAGCGACGTCTTGTAGTTAAAACGAGATGGGCGGATGTGAATGAAGAGTTGCTGGTCAGTGGGGCATTTGCAGATGAGGTTGTTTCTTCATGGAGTGTTCCGCAATCGCAGGCTGCTTATCAGGCATTGTTATATAATATTTCCCAAAAAGAGATTGCGAAAAAATTCCAAAAGTCTGCACAGAACATAAGCAAGCTGTTGGGTGCGGCAAAAGTGAACCTTGTCCAGATGTATATCGACAGATACCATAAATTGATTTCAAACTTGATAAAATAAAAACGATGGTTATATTGCTGAGGCTTTTATTTGCTCATATCCTTTCCGACTTCTTCTTTCAGAGCGACAAAATATGTGAGGGAAAACAGGGCCAGACAAATAGGAAGCACGTTTACCAACTGCTACATAGCTTCATCCATGCTTCTATGGCATATCTATTTGTCGGGGACTGGAGCAACTGGATTATCCCGTCGGTTATTTTCATATCCCACTTACTGATGGATTACGTAAAGGTCGAGTACATGAAGAAGAATGCCGCTTCGTTCCTCATAGACCAGCTTGTCCATATAATCGTCATCGTTGTCTTATGGTTATCACTATCTAACCATGGCGAGAATTTCTGCCAAGAGTTTTTCAGTACAGAATGGAACAGCCTGAACATCTGGGCGGTTGTCATTGCTTACTTGCTGGTGCTAAAACCTACGTCCGTATTTTTGAACCTCTTCATAAAAAGATGGTCACCTTCGGGAACACCTGGGAAAAGCCTGCCGAATGCCGGAAAATGGATCGGGTATTTTGAACGTATCCTTATATTGACCTTAATTTTGACTGGTAATGCCGAAGGCATAGGATTCTTATTGGCGGCAAAATCTATTTTCCGTTTTGGGGAATTAAACAAGGCACAAGAAATTAAGACTACGGAATACGTGCTGATAGGCACATTCGCAAGTTTTACAATAGCGATTCTTATAGGCTTTGGAGTACTACAGATTATAAATTAGGATAAATCAATCGGGCAAGAACTTTATAAGGATAGAGTTTTTGCCCGATTGTTTATTTTGCAGCCTATCTTATGCAAAGGTAAAGAAAATAAAGCAATGCCCGTCCGCTTTCGCACTATCTTATAGGATAATTGCAAATGTTTTTCGTAACTTTGCGCCATTAAACTATATATTTTTTACCCCAATGAATATCTTAGAACTCAGCGAGCAGGAAATACTCCGCCGCAACTCCCTCGAAGAACTCAGGAATATGGGCATCAACCCCTACCCTGCCGACGAATATCCCGTTAATGCCTACGCCGAAGAAATCAAGGCCTCGTTCAGCGATGACGCAGAGCCGCGCGAGGTGTGCATCGCCGGGCGACTGATGGGCCGCCGCGTGATGGGTAAGGCAAGCTTTGCAGAACTGCTCGACTCCACAGGGCGCATTCAGGTGTACATCACCCGCGACGACATCTGCCCCGAGGAGGACAAGACATTATATAATAATGTATTCAAAAAACTGCTCGATCTCGGCGACTTCGTTGGCGTGAAAGGTTTCGTGTTCCGCACGCAAACGGGCGAGATTTCCGTACACGCACGCTCTATCACCCTCCTGGCCAAGAGCCTCAAACCGCTCCCCGTGGTGAAGGAAAAGGACGGCGTGACGTACGATGCCTTCGACGACCCCGAACTGCGCTACCGCCAGCGCTACGTGGACCTCATCGTGAACCCCGACGTGAAGCAGACGTTCCTCAAGCGCGCCACGGTGGTCAAGACGCTCCGCGCCGCGCTCGACGGAGCGGGCTATACGGAGGTGGAAACGCCTATCCTGCAACCCATACCCGGCGGCGCAAGCGCACGCCCCTTCATCACGCACCACAACTCGCTCGACGTGGACCTGTATCTGCGCATCGCGACGGAACTTTACCTGAAACGCCTCATCGTGGGCGGTTTCGAGGGCGTGTACGAAATCGGAAAGAACTTCCGCAACGAGGGCATGGACCGCAACCACAACCCCGAGTTCACCTGCATGGAACTCTACGTGCAGTATAAGGACTACAACTGGATGATGGCCTTCACCGAGCAACTGCTCGAACGCATCTGCATCGCCGTGAACGGCAAGCCCGAAACGGAAATCGACGGCAAGACCATCAGCTTCAAAGCCCCCTTCCGCCGCCTGCCTATCCTCGAAGCCATCAAGGAGAAGACGGGCTACGACCTCAACGGCAAGACCGAGGAGGAAATTCGCGCGGTATGCAAGGCGCTCAATATGGAAATCGACGACACTATGGGCAAGGGCAAACTCATCGACGAAATCTTCGGCGAGTTCTGCGAAGGCACTTACATTCAGCCTACCTTTATCACGGATTATCCCATCGAGATGTCGCCGCTCACGAAGAAGCACCGCTCCAACCCCGCTCTCACCGAGCGTTTCGAACTGATGGTGAACGGCAAGGAACTGGCCAACGCCTACTCCGAGCTGAACGACCCGATTGACCAGGAGGAACGCTTCCAAGACCAACTCCGCCTCTCTGAAAAGGGTGACGACGAAGCCATGTTCATCGACCAAGACTTCCTCCGCGCCCTGCAATACGGCATGCCGCCCACTTCGGGCATCGGCATCGGCATCGACCGCCTCGTGATGCTTATGACGGGACAGACGCAAATTCAGGAAGTGCTCTTCTTCCCGCAGATGCGCCCCGAAAAGAAAGCACCGCGCGACAACGCAGCCGCTTACACGGCCGTGGGCATCAGCGAGGAACTCGTGCCCGTGCTGCAAAAGGTGGGTTACTATCTCGTTTCTGACCTCAAAGACGTGAACCCGCAGCGTATACAGCAGCAAATCGGCGAGGTGATCAAGAAATACAAACTCGACATCGCCAAACCCTCTGTGCAGGACATCGAGGGCTGGAATGTGTAAACATAGGCGTTTGCCTCTACTCGTTCGCAATAGAATCAATAATATTCTATTGGATAAAAACCAAATAAAACAGCTTGTTCTGTGTTGGCTACCGCTTGCCTTATCGGATAGCCCCCGAGCCTGAAAGTCTGTCGACTTTCGTCTCGCGTCCTCTCCGCTAAGGCTGCGGTCGGTTTCCGCCCGCCCCACACAGAACAAGGAAAAAACCATTAAAAACACGTGAGACCTTTTTATCAAAAGAAATAGCTATGAAGCGGATTTCATTGAGAACGGGTTTTTACTTGTTTTTTCCTTGCGGCGTTTGAAGCGGGCGGGCACCGACCGCAGCCGCAGGGATTAAGGGCGAGCGCGTGCCGATTAGGCACGCAGGCTCGGCGTTAAGACCGGCGGCGTGCCCTTGGGCTTCAAACGAAGCAAGTGGTTTTTCATGGTTTTTATCTAAAACCCCATTTACTATTTCAACCAACACGTAAATTATCATTTTCGTGAACAACGGGAAAATTGCCATCATGGGCGGCGGCAGCTGGGCTACGGCCATTGCCAAAATCGTGCTCGAAAAGGCCGACCATATCTATTGGTATATGCGCAAGCAGGAAACGATTGACAACTTCCGACGCTTGGAGCATAACCCCTCATACCTTACGAGCGTACACTTCGACGTGTCGCGCATCACCTTCTCGGCAGACATCAACGAGGTGGTGCGCACTTGCGACACGCTGATTTTCGTGACCCCCTCGCCTTACCTCAAAAACCATTTGAAGAAACTCAAAGTGAGGCTCACGGACAAGTTTGTCGTCACGGCCATCAAGGGCATCGTGCCCGACGAGAACCTCGTCTGCTCGGAGTTTTTCAGGCAAATCTACAACGTACCCGATGAAAACCTCGCCGTGCTCGGCGGACCGAGCCACGCAGAAGAGGTGGCGCTCGGAAGACTCACGTATCTCACCGTGGGCTGCACCGACACCGACAAGGCCGCACGCTTTGCCGACCTCATTGCCTCGAGTTACGTGAAGACGAAGACCAACTCCGACGTGATCGGCATCGAATACGCCTCCGTGCTCAAAAACGTGTACGCCATTGCTGCCGGCATCTGCAACGGTCTGAAATACGGCGACAACTTCCAAAGCGTGCTCATGGCCAACGCCGTGCAAGAGATGAACCGCTTCCTCTGCGCCGTCTACCCCATACCGCGCAACGTGTACGACTCGGTCTATCTCGGCGACCTGCTCGTGACGGGCTATTCGAACTTCTCGCGCAACCGCGTGTTCGGCACGATGATCGGCAAGGGCTATTCCGTGAAATCGGCGCAAATCGAAATGGAAATGATTGCCGAAGGCTACTACGGCACGAAGTGCATGAAGGACATCAACCGCCTCTACCACGTGAACATGCCCATCCTCGATGCCGTCTACAACATTCTCTACGAACGCATTTCGCCCGCTATTGAAATCAAACTGCTCACAGATTCTTTCAGGTAACAACGGCAATTTTAGTTACAAATAAACGCAAGTTTTTTTATTCCAGAGTCTCACGAGTAGGGGCGTTTTGCAAAACGCCCGGTAAATGAATGCCTAATTGATTTGTGCAGTGCACACGGCGGGCGTTTTGCAAAACGCCCCTAC
>JALFJC010000110.1:0-17292 GCA_022775595.1 Bacteroidales bacterium
AAATACCGAGTGGTGATGTGGGACCTCGTGACGCGCGACTATTCCAAGCATCTCAGCGGGCGCGATGTACTGCTCAACGTGCGCCGCTACGCCCGCCCGGGCAGCATCATCACCTTCCACGACTCCGTGAAAAGCTACGAGAAACTCACCTACGCCCTGCCCCGCGCCATAGAATGGCTGCGCTCGCAGGGGTATGCTTTCAAGGTGTTCGAGTAAAAGAAATATATTAATAAAACACATTCAGCCCCTTGCTTCCTGCAGCGAGGGGCTGAATGTGTTTTGGAGATAATATAAGAAATTGGAGAATATTCCAAATTTAGAAAAAGCATCATACCAATTTCTCTTTTCTGCACAAGAAACTTTGCAAAGTATGCAAAGAATATCCGAAAGGTTGGCATTTTTATCAGCAAAACCGCGTTTTTAGTCGGTTTTTTATAGGAAAGTCGTCTCTTTAACAAACTATTTGCCCTTTTTGTTATAACTTTGCGTCTGTAAAGGATTGGTTTTTATTTTTTTTCTCTAACCACACACAATGGAACTTGACAAATTTGACAGGCAGCTTCGGCTGCTGCTTATGCTGACCCAAAACCGCAACCTCACCGTGGACGATGTGAGCCGCCAACTCTCTATGAGCCGCCGCTCCATCTATCGCTATATCGATTCGTTCAAGCAGATGGGGTTTATCGTGGTGAAAGAAGGGCCGCGCTACCACATTGACCCCGAGTCGCCCTTCTTCAAGCAAATCACCTCGCTCATTCATTTCACCGAAGACGAGGCGATGACCATCAACCAAGTACTTAATTCCGTCTACGACAATTCTCCGCAGGTGCGCCATCTGCGCGAGAAGCTTTCCTCGCTTTACGACTATAAAGTGCTCTGCAAGCACGGCGTGGACGAACACATAGCGCAAAACCTCGCCTCCCTCTTCGACGCCGTCAAGACGGAGCGCATGGTGGTGCTGCGCGATTACGCCTCGCCCAACAGTGCGCAAACTTCCGACCGCATCGTAGAACCCTATCTCTTTGTTTCGGAAAACAGTGAAGTGCGTTGCTACGAAATCAAGACCGGGCAGAACAAGACGTTCAAGCTGAGCCGCATACGCAAGGTTGAGCCGCTCGACCTGCTGTGGAGCCACAAGAGCGAGCACGCTGAGTTCTTTACCGATCTCTTCCACTTCTCGGGCGAAGAGCGTTTCCCCGTGACTCTCATCTTGGGCCAGCTTTCCATGAGTCTGCTCGTAGAGGAATATCCTGGCGCCTCTGCATTGCTTAAAAAGCAAGACGACGGACGTTTCCTGCTAAAAACGGAAGTGTGCAGCTACAAAGGTATCGGACGCTTCGTTATGGGGCTGATCGATGACATCGAAATAGTAGACAGCCCCGCATTTGTGGATTATCTGCGCGGAAAGGTCGAAGATTTAACACAAAAAGTTGGAAAGTGACACTCGTTGGCACAAAATAGCTCTTACTTTGCACCCGTAAACCTCCAACGAAAACCTTAAAACTTTTACGGATATGGCAAAGAAAGAAAATCTCCTCGAGCTTAACGTCAGTCTTAACCTCAACCTTACCGACCGCCTTGCGGAAACCAATGCTTTCCGCCGTCTTGCCGACTTTTACAGTCGCCTGCTCGGCAACTCCTGCACGGCAGCCGAGGCCGTAAGCATCACTTACGCCCAGCTGTTCCTTTTCGGAACGCTCTGCCCCTTTGACCTGAGCGCAGGCTGGCGCGCCTGCTTCCTCCTGCTTACCTTGGGCGCGATTAAGAATACCCGCCTTTGGCGGTAAAACCATTTGAACATAAACCGCATCGGCGCATTGCACAAGACTTGTGCAATGCGCCGATGCGGTTTGTAAGGTGCTTGGATATTATTGGCGATACCAATGGTCGCCGTCCATCACAATGTGGTTTTTATCCACCCAAGATATAGTCCAGTTTTCAGATTCATCTCCAACATAGAAAGTGATGTAATTACTGCCACTGCCATACGAGTATCTTCCATACTCTGTGTCAGATCCGTATTCTGTGTCGTAATCAAAATATATACATGAACCATCCTCATTGAGAGTAATAACGGCGTAATCTCCTCCTGCGTCTGTCCACTTCCAAACTCCCGCAATTTTGTAATCGTCATCATCGTCCTTGCAAGAACTGAACGAAACTGCCGTGCCGATAAGCAAGGTCACAATCAACAGATAATTGAAAATCTTTTTCATTGAAACTGTACACTAAATCCGTGTCGTGCGCAACCTTTAGCGATAAAATTATATAAATACTACATAATCACCCTTCCCGATTTGAGAAGTATTAAAATGATTTGTGCACAAAGTTACAACTTTTTGAATAAATAAACATTGTGAACGAAAAATTTTTGAAGTAATCTCCCTTGCCGTCCGAATTACTTGGAGATTTGAGAATCAGTACTTATACCTAACTTTCCATTTTTCGGTATAATCTGCCCTTCTGGTTTGAGTGCAATCAATAACTTCCGCATGGCTTATAAACCTCTTTGCATATTAAGCGCATCACCAACGCGTTTTGAATCGTCATGCTTTTTCAAAAATGTAAACTTTGTATAAATTTTTTCTCTGACAATCCTCTCAATCTTAATAATATAAAAATACTTTTTACTTTTTGAAGAAGAATGGGCTTTATTTGTTACAAAGTCCATACTTTTGTTTAGTGTTATACTTCAAATTTTTATTTTTATAATGAAAAAGGTTTATCTTTTTGTGCTTGCGGCGTTTGTTTCGCTCGTAAGCGCCGATGCTCAAATTGTTCGTTCTACTGATGCGCCCCAGACAGTACAGAGTGTAGAATACACTTTCGATGATTACGAAGATGGTGATAAAAAGGTTTTCTATACGCTACGTTTTGGTGGCGGTGCCTCTACTCTTGTTGGTGATAGAGCAAAGAATCTTTCAAGTTTTGCCAGCTATGCAGCCGACTTTGGCTTAGGATTGCGAATTGGCGGTAAAGGATTTTATTGGGGAGCTGAGGCCGGGTTCGGTGCCAGAAGTTATCAATCATCATCTGGTGATGACGTTAGACTTATGGCGCACAACTTAAAATTGACCTTCACGCAGTTTGGTTGGAAAATAAGGCTCGGAGATTCTAAATGGGCTTTTGACCCCCACGTAGGTGCTTACGTCAGTTTTGACTATGCCGGAAAGATTAACTATGAGTACAATAGAAAGAAAGTGTCTCAAAGTATTGGCGATGATGATTCATGGAATCGATTTGATCTTGGACTAAATGTAGGTGGAGGCTTTTGGATTAAGAAGTTTAATTTTGATGTTACTTACATGCGTGGTTTTATGGAAGCAGCAGAAAAAGCAGAGGTGAAGAGCTCTAGTGTAATTGTACGCCTTGGCTTCACTTTCTAACCTTTATTTTGCATACAAATTTTTATCGTCCCGAAAGCATGAGTTTTCGGGGCGATTTGTTTTATTGCGTCAGCTTTTCAGAGACTAATCCGAATAAGGAAAGAGCCAATTGATACTACTAAATCCTTACATAGAGAAGGTCTTTTTTTTGTGCCACTGCATATTGCGGGAATTATCCGCTATGACCGCTCCCGCTATCTACCGCTACCGCTCCATTATCTCGGGGATAATTCTTACTATCTCCGAGATATTTTTTATTTTCAGCAAGATCTTTTTTACTATCCTATAAGATAGTTTTTGTTACAAGGTTTGTAATATGCGTTACAAAGTTTCTAACACATGTTACAAAGTTTGTAATACGTGTTACAAACTTTGTAACAAACTTTTTCTTATAGGATAATGAAAAATATCAAGGAGATAGGGGAAATTATCTTGCTGGAAATGAAAAATAACTTGGAGAAAATGGGCACGGGATAGGCAGATAATGGATATGCTTACTGCATATTATAACTTCAGATTCCTATAAAATTGCAATCAGATGTTGGAAAAACGGACAAAATCAGGCTAAAACATGTTGGAAAAACGGACAAAAGCCCCTCTCTATGCATTGAAAAAACAGACAAAAGACGATTAACAAAAAGAGGAACAGCGCCTTTTCGTCTTCCGAAAAGCAGACAGCAAGAATATACAAATATGCGCGTGCGGATGTATCGGTTTAAGACATCCGCACGCGCATTAAAATTATAATATGAGGCGTTTGCTTATTTCCTTACCGCACCCAAGCTTTCGCCGTCTGGCTGCCGGCACGCACTACGTAGATGCCGGCGGGGAGGGACAGGAACTGGGCGGCGCGACCGTCGGTGATGGCGGTTGCGGCGGCGCGGCCATCGGCTGCGTACACCGTAACGGGAACGCCGGCAGGGGCGTCGGCAATGACAATGCCGCCGTGCGCACTGCGGATAGCCAGGGCGGCAGGCGCGGCATCGAGGTTGCTGATACCGTTCACCACAATGGAGAAGGCGGGCGAGGGCTGCGACTCGCGGTCGCCATAAACGGCGGTGACGGTGTAAACGTGGCTGGTGCCCTCTTCTGCCGTGTCGGTGTAGGCATATCCCTCAACGGGTGCATCGTTGAGCCGCACGCCGTCGCGATATACGTTGAACCCATCGGGCGTGCGCTTCACGAGGCAACCTTCATAGGATATATTGTCGAGCATGAGGCCCGTCTTGTTCAGTCCCACATAATGCAGGGCGAAGTAGCGGGCATCTTCGGGTAGCGCAAAACGCTGTTCCGTCCACGTATCGGCGGCTTCGAGGGCAGCGACGAGGCGGAAATCTTCAGGGGCATTGCCCGTAGTGGAATAGAGGAACTGATAAGGCTCTGCTTCGGAGGTGACACTCTGCGCGAAGAACGACACCGTTTGGCGGTTGCCCGAGAGACAGGGCGAGATGAGCCAGTCGTCGTTGGGCGCATTATAAGCCGCCCAAGAGATGAAGCAACGGTCGCCCTCGTAGGTAGTAAGCGGCACGGTGGCAGAAACTTTGGAGGGATTGAAAGCCATGAATGCCTGCGGCACATCGTTGTTGGGCCATTCAAAAGTGCCGTCGGTGGCATTGCCAAACTTAAACGGCTCTACCTCGTCGCCGTCGAAGAGCGTCCAGAGGCCGAAGTCGCTGATCGAGAAGTCGGGATAATCTTCCGCGCCGTCCACAACGTAGGCCGCTACATCGGAGGCATCTGCCTTTGTCCACGAGAGTTCCACTTTTTCAGAGGTGCTGATACCCGTGAGGCTGGAAGGACGCGGCAGGTTGGGCGCTTCAATGCTGACGAGGCGCGAGGCGGCATTGTTTGAAGACATTTGGTCGCCGTTGGCAAAGACGCGGGCAGTGAGCGTGACGCTTTGACCGGCCAAGTCGTCGGCGGGTGTGAAGACGAACTTCACTAACTTGGTTTCGCCTGCGGCAAATGGTTTTATTACTGACGAGTCAATGAGTTTTTCGCCTTCGTAGAGTTCCACGGTGGCTTGGTCAAAGTCGGTCGTGCCGGCATTCTTCACCCGCGCCGTATAGGTGTAGCCGAAGCCAACCTCGGCGACGGTCAGCCCTTCAAGGCTTTCCATCACGACTTCGCGCGTGGCGGTCGTTCCCGAAATGGTGAGGTTGTCTACGTGGATATTGTTGTTGGCTACTTGTCGTATATGTCCGTAAATCAGAATAGAGATGCCGCGCATACCTTGCAGAGCGGAAAGGTCGACGGTGTGCTTTGTCCAGCCGCCCGTGCCTTTCGGGGTGAAGGTGGTGGGGATAAACGTGCGCTGGCCTTCGGACGTTTCGTAGCCGATGCGCATGTACGTGTCGTCGGCATAGGTGTTGGCATGGAAGAGATAGAAGGAAAGTTGCGGGGCCACCGTTTCGGAGAAGTCGATGCGCGGGGAGATGAACACGCCCTCGCCCTCACGGTTGTACACCTCGTCGCCGGAGAAGGTGATCAAGCCGGGACCGTCTTGCCCGATGGTAAAGGGATCATAGCCCGTGCCTACTACCGTCCAAGTGGAATAGGTGCAATCGTTGCGCCAAGGGTTGGTGGCCGTCTGTTGGTTCAGCCAAGTCTCGGCAAAGGGCAGGGTGTAGTCAGCACCCACGATGACCGTGCCCGAGTAAGCCGATGCAGCCTCGCCGGTCTGCGTGAACGGCGTGATCATATAGCGCACGATGCCCTGCGTGCCGTTTAGTTCAGCCTCTGGCGTGCCGTCGGTATAAGCCGTGCCCTTTATGCCCGGGGCGATTACGGTGAAGGCATCGTCGGTGATACGGGTCACGCGATAGCGCACATCGTCGGAGCTGACATAGCGTCCCTCACTGTCGGTGCCGGAGGGCGAAGCCTGCCACGTGAGCTGTACGCCGCCGTTGGCATTGCGCACGGCCTGCAAGTCGGAAGCCGGCTGGGGCACGCCGATAGAGAGGTCGCACGCTACGATGGCGCGGATGCTCTCGCCGTCGGCATTGGCAACAGCCACTTCGTAGGTATTAACGGCCATCGCTGCCTGCGTGTCGGTCCACTCCACCTGCGCTGCCGTGCCTAAGTTCCTGACAACGCCTGCCGGCTCTGCGCTGCCGCTCTTGTAGATACGCGCTTCGAGGGGCGCGGCAAGGGGCGAGCCCATAGCGGTGAGCGAGGGCGTGGTGAAGGAAAGGCGGACGGAGGAGTCGGTAACCTTTTCGGCCGTGAGGTTTTCCACCGTGGCAGGCACGGAAGCCGAGGAAAGTTCGCGGATATAGAGGTTGTCGATCGAGGTGTGCTCGCCGGCAGCCGTCGTGACGTGGAAACCGATGTAGGCATCGCCCTGCGCGGGCACGAAGTCCACATTGATTTCAACGGGCTCGAGTTGCGGGGCTTGGAAGGTGGTCTCTTTCAGCACACGGCTCTGGCCTGCCACCGTGTAGCCCGGGCCGATGGTCACGGCGAGGTTGTTGTCGTAGCCGTAATAGCCATAGGCTTGGAACGTGAGGCGATATACTTTATTGGTATCGAAAGCCAGCGCGGGCGTAATCAGCCAGTCGTCGGCAGGACCATATATATTTGTATAATAGAAAGCGCAATAATACTGCGTGTCGAACTTCCAGCAGGGCTGATAAAAGTCGTCGCCCGTGCAGTCGCCGTTGGCATCGATAACCGTATAGGCATCGAAGGCGTGCTGCGTGTCGAACGTCTCGATATAAGGAATATGGCAGGGCACGCCCACGGTGGCATAGTTGGAATATGCAGCCTTGCTCTTCTGCCCGCCGCAATTCACGGTGACGGAGTAGCGGATATTTGCCATTTCATCGGGCACCGTCTCAACAAAGGTGGCACGCGGACTGAGTCCCGAGGCTGCCACTGCGCCCGAAGGCAGACGCACGATGTCGTAGGTAAGGTTTCCTGTGTCGATGAAACCGCCGTTTTCGCCCTTCGTAGGCGGTGTCCAGGTGAGCGTTGCTGTGGCGCGACTCTCGTCGACCGACAGCGTGAGGCCTGTAACGGCGGCAGGCCGGTCGTAGCCAAAGTAGGCCGTCGCCTTGTTCTTCACGCTCACATATCCGCCCTGCTCGAGGGTAATGGCGACGGTGTGGTTGCCAGCGTCGGCATCGACTTCCGTCTCAAACTGCGTGCCAGCCTGCGCGGCTGCGGCAATCGGTTCCTTGCCGTCGACGCTGATGCTGATTTGCACCATGCCTGTGAGCGGTGAGCCGCCGTAAGTGCGCGAGGGAACGGTGAAAGCCACGCGGCCCTTCATAGAACCGGGCGCGGAGGGGGCAAACGTGAGGTCGGACAATTGGTCGGGGGCGGAGGGATGCGCATTGATGATAGCCAGGGCTGTAAGCTGCTCCTGACGGGTAAAGGTGACGACGGGTGTAGCCTTACCGGTGGCGAGGTCTACCTCAAAGATGTAGCTGTAACAATCGTCTTTATAAATGTCGGCTGCGGTGAAACCTTTGAAAGCCCAGTAGAACTTGCCCGTGCGGAAGTCAATCGTGCCCGATTGCGGCAGGTCGTTGGGCACAAAGCCTGTTGCACCGATCACTTGGTAAGAGCCGTCCTTCTGTGTCTTGCACAGATTTCCCTTGGCGTCGATACCCCAAAGTTGCCCGGTGGCATCGGCTGCCACGGCGCAGAGATAATGCGTTTCGCAAAGGCGGGTGAATTGTCCCGTCTCAGGATCTACCGTCGCCAGCCAACCTTTCTCGGTGTTGCCAAAGGGGCGCGTCACGGCGTAGATTTTATCCTCTATCGGGTCGTAAGTAAGGTCGGCCGACACGGTTTCTTCCAATTTCGTGCCAAGGGCGACGCTGCGCTCGAGCGTCCAGGTCTCGGGGTTGTAGACACGCCAAGTCGTGGTGTAACTAAGATAACCGCCCACGATATCAACGCCGTAATATTTGCCTTTAGCATAAACGCCGCTGTTGGAAAGTTCCTGAAACGTGCCGCTCGCCGTGCCCTGGCGCGTGAGTGCAGAGGTGCTGCCGTCGGCAGGGATGGAATAGAAAGCGTAGTCGGGCACGGGTGCACCAGTATCGGTCCACGCATCAGAATAATACAGGTAGCCGTAAAGCGTGGGGGCTTCGTTCTGCGCAGCAGCGGTGAGACCGCCAGCCATCAGAAACAGCACAGCCAGCATTACGGAGGAGAAAAAGTTTTTCATAAAAGGGTTGGGAAAAAGTGTATATATAATACATAATGTGACAACGCTTTTGGAAGCGCATTATTCTTCCAGCAGTTTGCCAATCAGTTCGCGCAGCTTGTCAATCAGTTCGGGCGTGAAGCCGGTCTCATCGAGTCGCATTGCGCCGTTTTTGTCAAACACGAAGTAGCGGGGAATGATTTGCACCTCCGGCGTTTCCCATAGTTCGGCATCGAAGCGGTAATGGTCGCCGCGAATATCGGGCACGGCTTCGCTCCACGCATCGGCGGGACTGCTGAAATCGGTGACATATACAAAAACGACGTCCTTTCCTTCAAATTCCGCCTTCAGCGGTTTCATGGCTTTAATGCCTTGGCGGCAAGGGCCGCACCACGTGGCCCAATAGTCCACAACCGCAACCTTGCCTTTGTAGTTCGCCGCAATGGCATCGAGCATGCGTCCGTCAGTAACCTCTGGCGTGGGCTTGATGCGGTCGGCGGCTTCTTCGGCCAAACGCTTCAGCGTGGCTTTCAATTTCTCGTTGTCGGCACGCGCAAAGGTTTGCATGGCCTCGGGCAGGGCGGCAATCTCTGCGTCCGAAACGGCCTGCATCTTGCCAATCCGCTCTTTCACGTCGATTACCCGTTTGATTTCAGTGCACCACTTGCCGAGCGGTGACTGCTCCAATCCGTTGGCGCGGGCGTAGGCATCCGTCGATCGGGCATCGTTTAGGACGGCAACGGCTTCGGGGCTGCGGAACAGGTTGAGCGTGGCAGCCACGTCCTTCTCTTTCAGCGTGAAGTCCTTGCCATAATGCGCCTTAAAGAGCGAGTCGCGCTTCTCGCCCGACATCTCGCCTTGAGCATACAGGAACTGATGCAGCCAGCGGCGGTAGCCCGTCAATTTGGCAACATAGCACCCTTCGGCATAAAGCATGAGGTAGCGGCGCGTGCCATCGTCCACGCCAGTGAGGGCTTTTGCGTAAGCAAGGTCGCGCGAGAGGGCGGCGCGGCAACTGTCCCTGTAAACCGGGAACGTCATCGGTGCGGCGTTCTTTGCATTGCGCGGCACGGGCATCTGCCTCGTCATTTGCCCGAAATATTTTCCGCTGAAATAATCCTCGCAGAGTGCGGCGTAAGGGCTGCAGAAACGAATGAAATCTGCGGAGGCATCGCCGTTGAGGCTGCGTGTCAGCGCCGGCACGTCGATGGCAATGGTGAGGTCCTTTCCCGGTTCTACGAATATCTCGAAGTCCATCAGTCCCGACCTGATGTTGGCATTGAACGGATAGCAGGCATCGAGGGTAATGACCTTTGTGTGGCTGTCGGGCGCGGCGGTGCTGTCGGCTATGATTCTATAAAACGGGTAGCACTGCGTGTAAGAACCAAAGGTGTGGAGGGAGAAGTCGATGCTGTTCAAGGTCTCTTCCGACACGTCACCCAAAAGTTTGATGAAGATGCGGCTGCGCTGCATCTTGCCGTCGTAAGGGCCGAACGTGGCGGGCGCGGCAGGTTTGGGCGTAAAGGCGGCGGGGGCGTACTGCTTGCCGTCAAGACGGATGCCGTAGGCCAGCCAGCAGTCATTTACTTTTTCCTCAATGAAGTCAAATGTTTTCGCGTTCTTGGGCAGCGGTTCGAACACAAGCACCATAGAGTCCTGCACCGCGCTGCGGTCTTTCAGGTCAACGGTGGGCATCAGCTGGTTAAAGACAATGGGCATGGCTGAAACCACCTCGTTGCTCACCGCCTTCGGGTCGATGGAGATGCGGTCGCTCTTTTCGTCCTTTATTATATATTGTGTCCAGTCGGGCACAACGGTTTTGCGCTTAAAGCATTTGCCGCTGCGGACTTTGTATTCCTTGCCGTCGCATACGAGCGCGGCATCTCCCATAATGCCCCACGACCAGAAAAAAGGTTTTACGAAATGCAGCACGGTGGCGGTATCGGTCAGCGTCACGGCCACGGGGGCGGTGCTGCCGTTGAGCAGCACGGCAACCGCCGGTTGCTCAACAATCTTTGCCTTCTTGCCTTTCGCGGAAATGGCGAGGGCGCAGAGGGCGCAGATGAGCAGCAATGAGATTTTTTTCATGAAAAGGGGATGACTTTATTCCAAATAAGTATATCCGTAAAGGCCGGAGCGGTAATTGTAGATAAACTCCTTGCCTTCCTCAATCGTGATTTTGCCTTCCTTCACGGCCTTGCTCACCCACGTTTCGAGGCGGCGCACCAGTCGCTTGGGGTCGTACTGCACGTATTCGAGCACGTCGGCAACGGTTTCGCCGTCGATGGTCTTCTCGATGTTGTAGTCGTCGCCGTCGATGGTGATGTGCACGGCGTTCGTGTCGCCGAACAGATTGTGCATATTGCCGAGGATTTCCTGGTAAGCGCCCACGAGGAACACGCCGATGTAATAATGCTCGCCCTCGCGTATGGGGTGCAGCGGGAGGTACGACGTCTGCTGGTTGTAATTGACGTACGTGCTGATTTTGCCGTCCGAGTCGCAGGTGATGTCCTGTAAGGTTGCCGAGCGCGTGGGCTTTTCGTCGAGCCGCGCGATGGGCATGATGGGGAAGAGCTGGTCGATGCCCCAGGAGTCGGGCATGGACTGGAAGAGCGAGAAGTTGCAGAAATATTTATCCGCCATCGTCTTGTCGAGGTTTCGCAGTTCGTCGGGCACGTGCTTCTGGTGGTGCACGAGGTCGGAGATTTCGTGCGTGATGCTCCAATAGAGGCTTTCGATGTGCGCACGGGTTTTAAGGTCGATGATACCGTGGCGGAAGAGGTCGAGCGCTTCGTCGCGGATATCCTGTGCATCGTGCCAGTCTTCGAGCATGGAGCGTGAGGAGAGTTTGTCCCAGATCTCCGTGAGGTCGCGCACGAGCTGGTGGTCGCCCTCGGCAGGCTGGAAGTCCTCGGGCATGTAAGGCATCGAGGCGCATTCGAGCACGTCGAGAATAAGCACGGAGTGGTGCGCCGTCAGCGAGCGGCCGCCTTCGGTGATGAGGTTGGGGTGGGGGATATTGTTCTTGTTGGCTGCGTCGGCAAAGGTATAGACGCAGTCGTTCACGTATTCCTGGATAGAATAGTTCACCGAACTTTCGGAGTTGCTCGAGCGCGTGCCGTCGTAGTCCACGCCGAGACCGCCGCCGCAGTCCACAAACTCTACGTTGAAGCCCATGGCGTGGAGCTGCACATAGAACTGCGCTGCCTCGCGCAGGGCGGTGGAGATGCGACGGATTTTGGTGATTTGCGAGCCGATGTGGAAATGAATGAGTTTCAGGCAGTCGTGCATGCCCATTTCGTCGAGCATCTGCAAAGCTTGCAGCAGTTCGGCGGAGTTGAGGCCGAACTTAGAGGCATCGCCGCCGCTCTCCTGCCACTTGCCCGTGCCCGACGAGGCGAGTTTGATGCGTATGCCGAGGTTGGGGCGCACGCCGAGTTTCTGCGCGGCGCGGGCGATGCTGACGAGTTCGGGCATCTTCTCGATGACGAGGAACACGCGCTTGCCCATTTTCTGTGCCAAGAGCGCAAGTTCTATAAAGTTCTGGTCTTTGTGGCCGTTGCAGATAATCAGGCTGTCGCTGTCCATGTTTGTGGCCAGCACGGCGTGCAGTTCGGGCTTGCTGCCTGCTTCGAGGCCGAGGTTGTACTTCTTGCCGTGGCTGATAATCTCTTCAACCACGGGGCGCATCTGGTTTACCTTAATGGGGTAGATGATAAAGTGGTCGGCTTTGTAGTCGTACTCCTTTTCGGCGCGGTCAAAACATTCTGCGGTCTTCTCGATGCGGTTGTCGAGGATATCGGGGAAGCGCAGCAGGACGGGCGCGGTGATGTCGCGCGAGTTGAGTTCGTCCACTACTTCTTTGAGGTCTACTTTCACGCCGTCTTTGCGCGGTGACACGTAGGCGTGCCCTTTTTCATTGATGCCGAAATAGTTTACGCCCCAGCCTTTTACGTTGTAAAGTTCCTCGGAATCTTCAATTCTCCATTTTCTCATTGGCAGTAAGGTTGTGTGGGATAGATGGATGATGATATTAGAGCCGCTCGCAAATAAGGTCGGCTACGTGGTCGATTTTGTCGAAAGAGTCAAGCACGTTCACGTCTATGATTTCTTGTGCTTGGCTATAAAAAGGCTCGCGCTCGGCGAGCTGGGCGGCAACGAAGTCCTTAAGTTCCTCGCTGCTTTTGCCTTTCAGCAGCGGGCGCTCTCCCCGGCTCATGCCAATGTGGTCGCAGAGCGTTTGGACAGAGGCCTTCATATAGAAGGTGTGCCCCACGGAGTTCATATAGTCCATATTGTCGAAAAAGCACGGCGTGCCGCCGCCGCAGGCCAGCACCACGTTCTCAAACTCTGCGGCCTCGTGGAGCATACGCCGTTCGAGGTCGCGGAAGCGCGCCTCGCCTTCCTCGGCGAAGATGCGCGCCACCTTCGTGTGGAAACGCTCCTCGATGTACCAGTCCAGGTCGTAGAACGTGCAGCCCAGTTTCTTGGCCACGGCACGCCCCACGGTGGTCTTGCCGGCACACATGTAGCCTATGAGGATAATGCTTTTCATCGGCGGACGATTTATTTCTTCGCTTTCTTCTTGGGCGGCTCGCTCATGATTTTGCGGCACTCCTCTATTGTCAGTTCAGCGGCACGCTCCGCCATAGAGCGTGGTATCTTGAAGTTCTTGCCGTTGCAGGCGATGTAGGGGCCGAAGCGGCCCGTGCGGATTTGCAGCCCCTCTTGTTCCTCGAAGGTTTTGAGGATAGACTGCTCCTCGGCGTTGCGCTTCGTCACAATCAGGTTGATGGCCTGCTCCTGCGTGATTTCGAGCGGGTCGATGTTTTTCGGGATCGACACGAACTTCTTGTCGTGCATCACGTAAGGGCCGAAACGTCCCGTCGACACCACGATGTCTTTGCCCTCAAACGCGCCGCACACGCGCGGCAGTTTGAAGAGGTCGAGGGCTTCTTCGAGTGTGATGGTCTCGATGCTCTGCCCTGTGGCAAGGCGTGCGAAGCGCGGTTTTTCCTCCTCGCCCGTTTCGCCGATTTGCGCCATTGGTCCGAAGCGGCCTATCTTCACCACCACGGGTTTGCCGCTGGCGGGGTCGGTGCCGAGGCTGCGCTCGCCCACCTTGTGGGTAGACTGCTGCTCGAGCGAGCGTTCCACGTCCGGCTCGAAATCTTTATAAAATGATTGAATGAGTTTCTTCCAGTCCTTCTTGCCTTCTGCCACCTCGTCGAACTCTTTCTCAACGTTGGCGGTGAAGTTGTAGTCCATAATGCCCGGGAAAGCCTCCATGAGGAAGTCGTTGACCACGAGGCCCACGTCGGTCGGCATCAGTTTGCCTTTCTCGCTGCCCACCGTCTCAGTGCGCGTGGCCTCCTGCACCTTGCCGTCGGCGAGGACGAGCACCGTGAAGGGGCGCTCCGTGCCTTCCTTGTCGCCCTTTGCCACATAGCCGCGCTGCTGGATGGTAGAAATCGTGGGCGCGTAGGTCGACGGGCGGCCGATGCCCAGTTCTTCGAGTTTATGCACGAGCGAGGCTTCGTTGTAGCGTGCCGGAGCGGCGGAGAAACGCTCGCGGGCCGAAATCTCCGTGGCGAGGGCGGCTTCACCTTCCGACATCTGCGGCAGCATGCCGGGAGCGGCCTCTGCCTCGCCTTCGCCGGCATAGCGGCTGTCGGCATAGACGCGCAGGAAACCGTCGAACTTCACTACTTCGCCATTGGCCACGAACGTTTCGGGCTTGCCGTCGATGGCAATCACCGCCGTGGTCTTCTCAATCAGCGCGTCTGCCATCTGGCACGCCAGTGTGCGCTTGCGGATAAGGCCATAGAGGCGGCGTTCCTGCGCAGTGCCTTCAATTTCGGCGCGGCGCATGTCGGTGGGGCGAATGGCCTCGTGCGCCTCTTGCGCTCCCTTGGTGTGCGTATGGTAGGTGCGGCGCTTGTGGTATGCCTTGCCCATGCTCTCCTCGATAACCGGGCCGCAGGCGTTGAGGCACAGCGCGGAGAGGTTGGTAGAGTCGGTACGCATGTAGGTGATAAGACCCGCCTCGTAGAGCGTCTGCGCCACGCGCATCGTGGCCGAAACGCTGAAGCCCAACTTGCGCGCGGCTTCCTGCTGCAAGGTCGAGGTGGTAAACGGCGGCGCGGGCGAGCGGTGCGTGGGGTGCGTTTCCACTTCCGCCACTTTGAACGATGCGCCGCTGCAACTGAGCAGGAATGCCTCCGCCTCAGCCTTTGTCTTAAAGCGGCGGTCGAGTTCGGCGCGTACCTCCTTGCCGCTGTTCCCGAGCGTGAACACGGCACTCACGCGATAGGCGGTCTGCTCCTTGAAGGCGGCGATTTCGCGCTCGCGCTCCACAATGAGGCGCACGGCCACGCTCTGCACGCGCCCTGCCGAAAGACTGGGGCGCACGCGCCGCCACAGCACGGGCGACACCTTGAAGCCCACGAGGCGGTCGAGCACGCGGCGGGCCTGCTGCGCGTCCACGAGGTTGAGGTCTATGGAGCGCGGGTGCTCTATGGCGGCGAGAATGGCGGGCTTCGTGATTTCGTGGAACACGATGCGCTGTGCCGTCTTGGGGTCAATGCCGAGCACCTCCGCCAAGTGCCAAGAGATGGCCTCTCCCTCGCGGTCTTCATCGGACGCGAGCCACACGGCGGCTGCCTTCTTGGCGGCCGAGCGCAACTCGTTCACCACGTGCTGCTTGTCGGCTGGTATTTCGTAGTCGGGCGCAAACGTGTCGAGGTCCACGCCGAAGTTCTTCTTTTTCAGGTCACGGATATGGCCGTAACTTGACATTACTTTGTAGTCGTCGCCAAGGAATTTCTCAATGGTTTTTGCCTTTGCGGGCGACTCCACAATGACTAAGTTTTTGGGCATTGTAATATATGATACTTTAATTTCTGCGTGCAAAAGTAGGGAAAAAAGACATTATATAATGTATCGTCTTATAAAAAAACGCATTCCGCCCCGTTTCGGGGTACACAATATTATATATATACGTTACTTGAGTAAACAGGTAGACGAGTAAACAAGTGAACAAGTAGACGTGTAAACTCGTCTGCTAAATATCCCCGCTTTCACTAAAAAACTAATTATCTGCGCATATAAGCGCATATTTTCGTAAATTTGCGCGTTGTTTCTCACACGGATTATAATCCTTACCTTTTTTCAATGCAAGAATTTCAGCTAATTGCCAAAACCTTTCAAGGCCTTGAAGAGGTTTTGGCGCAAGAACTGACCGAACTCGGTGCCAACAACATCGAAATCGGCCGGCGCATGGTGTCGTTTACAGGCGACAAGGCAATGATGTATCGCGCCAACTTCTGCCTGCGCACCGCCGTCAGAATTTTGAAACCTATCAAAACTTTTAAGGCAACTGATGCCGACGATGTCTACAATGCAGTGCGCGGCGTGGAATGGGACGACTTTCTCGACCTCAAAACGACTTTTTCGGTCGACTCGGTAGTCTATTCCGAGGAGTTCCGTCATTCTAAGTTCGTGGCCTATAAAGTAAAAGATGCCATCGTGGACTACTTCCGCGAGAAGCACGGCGAACGCCCCAATATCCGCATTACGAACCCCGATATCCGCCTGAATATCCATATTGCCGATACGCAATGCACGCTGTCGCTCGACTCTTCCGGCGAGAGCCTGCATCTGCGCGGTTATCGCACGGCTTCGGTGGACGCGCCCATTAACGAGGTGCTCGCCGCAGGTTTGATAAAGTTGTCGGGTTGGGACTTTAAGTCTGATTTCATCGACCCGTTCTGCGGTTCTGGCACGATTTTGGTGGAGGCCGCCCTCATGGCGCGCAACATCTACCCCGGCGTGTTCCGCAAGAAGTTCGGCTTTGAGAATTGGAAGGATTTCGACCCCGAACTGTTACAGGAAATCTACGACGACGACACACAGGAACGCGCTTTCGACCATAAGATTTACGGCTACGACCTTAACCTGCGTGCCATTGAGGCAGCCGATGCCAACGTGAAGGCAGCGGGTGTGAGCGATATCGTAACCCTCGAGCAGCGCGACTTCCAAAAGTTCGAGCAGCCTGCCGAGAAGGCTATTATGGTGACCAATCCGCCTTACGGCGAACGCCTTAAGCCCGAAGACCTCACGGGGCTGTATCAGATGATCGGCAAGACGCTGAAACATTCCTTCTGCGGCAACGAGGCTTGGATTATCAGTTACAAGGAAGAATGCTTTGAAGCCATCGGCTTGAAGCCGAGTTTCAAAATTCCCCTTTACAACGGCGCACTCGACTGCGAGTTCCGCAAATACCAACTCTTCGACGGCAAACTCAACGCCTTTCGCGCTGCCGGAGGCGAGGTGAAGACGGTAGAGGAACGCCGCCGCATGGGCGAGAAGCACCGTTTTAAGCAGAACCGTGGCGAGTTCAACCGCCGCCCTGCGGACGAAGAGCGCGTGCCCGACGAGGACTTTACGCCCGAATACGAGATGTTGCGCAAGCGTCACCGCGAGTTCCAAAACACTTTCGGACCTCGCGAACGCCGCAGCGAAAATCCGCGCCGCTTTGAGGGCGAGAAAGACTTCAAACGTGGAAAGGGCGGCGACTTCAAACGGCGCAGCGACCGCGAGGAACGCAGCAGGGGCGGAAAGTTTGGCGGCAAACGGCGCGAAAAATGATTGCGAGTAGGGGCGTTTTGCAAAACGCCCGGTAAATGATAGCTTTATTGAATTTAACCTTTAGGCGCATTCGGCGGGCGTTTTGCAAAACGCCCCTAC
>JALFJC010000116.1:0-6307 GCA_022775595.1 Bacteroidales bacterium
TCTGTCGAATCTGTTATGGAAATTGTTTCAAAGAACTCTTTTCTTCTTTGCTTCCCGAGGGCGTTCCCCCGTTTAGCGAGTGCAAAAGTACGAACTTTTCTTATAACACAAAAGGCTTTTCCCTTTTTTTCTTATAAGAAAGGCAACTTTTTTCAAATTAAAGAGGGTACACAATTTATATATATACGCGCGCGAAGGGAAAAAAAGAAAAAAATCCGGGAAAAGCGCGCTGCGCCCTTCCCGGATTTTGATTATTGCAAAGGAAATCTTGGAGCTATTTCTTCAAAACTTTCTTGCCATTGACAATGTAGAGACCCGGACGGTTTACGAGCGTAATGCGACGGCCGGAAAGGTCGTAGGTCACATTTGCCGCACTGTTTTCAACAGACACTTGGTCGATGCCGTTGATGACTGCGTTGTTGGCAGTAAGTTCAATGAAGCGATCGGCTGCTCCTCTGCTGCTGAGCTGCACCTCTGCCAGATAGATGGCTTCGGTGTCTGCCTTGAACGAAACGGTGAACTTGCCACCCTCCTTGGGAAGAGATGAAGCAGAAAGACTGAACTTGCTGGCGTGCGAACCAATCAGTTTCAACGCAACGGGTTCTTCGAGATTCTCCGTCTCCACAGTAATTTCAGACGTTTCAGCCACCTTTCCGGGGATAGCGTTCAGCGTGATATCGGTTTCAGAAGGACGAATCACGGGCAGGTCGGTGCGACCGAAGGACACGTCATCGATATAGTACGTGGCGGAATTAGCCGTGCCGCGCGTGCTTGCAAATCGGAAGCCCATGAAGAAGACGTCGGCGGGTTCAAGTTGCGCAAGGTCGATGTGGAACTCTCGCCATTCGCCGCTTTCGTCCTTTGTGGCGGGCATCGAGAAGCCCGTGACGGGAAAGGTTGCCATTTCGCCGTTATTAAGTTCGATGTAAACGAGTTCCAGTTTGTCGGGCATTTCGTCGTAGAGATAGTCGCCGCGTACGCGGAAGGTGAACATCTTGGAGGCGGCGTTCACATAGTCGAGCGCAGGCGTTACCAAGAGCATTTCGCAAGGCGTTTCGTTGCCTTCCTCTACCTTAGAATCGTAGGGCGTCACCTTGGCGGCCTTTTCGCCAGCCGTGGCATCGGTTTCGGGGAACTCATAGCCCCACCAAGCGCGCGTGCCTTCCATTGCCAGGTTCTTCCAGCCTTCGGCTGCGAAGGGTTTGTTCTTAACCGCGCCGTCGAAGTGCTCGTTGAGCAGGGTCAGAGGCGATGTAGCGTCGAGCGGCAGGTTGTCGCCTTCCTTATCTTCGGCATCTGCACTCGTGGCGGTGCCTTCGAGGGCAATGCGCAGCGTGTCTGCGCCATAGCCTGCCACGATGATGGTGTCGCGGAACGTGCCTGCTTCGGTCGGTGCAAAGGTCACTTTGATGGGCGCGTCTACATTATCCTTCATCAACATGCTTGTGCTGATGCGGAACGTGCCGCCAACAGCCATACGTGCCGAGGGATAATCGGGGAAGTGGGCAGTCGTAATGGTGATGGTCTGCTCCTGCGTGGCGCCGGCCTTTGCGGTAAAGGGCGCGGGCTGTTCCGAGGTAAGCGTGAAGGCGGGCGGGTTGGCGGGATCGATGGCGATGCCGTTCAGGCTCAGGGCTATCATGTCTTCAAGAAGCGACGACTCGATGTAGAGCGATGCCGTGTGCTTGCCAATGGCCGTGGGCTTATAGTTGAGGTCGATTTCATAATCGCCCGTGCCGGCGGGGATTTCCGCAAGCGAAAGTTCAAACTGGTCGCGGTTCTTGCCAGAGAATTCGAGCGGCAGCGCGGCGGGGAGTTTCACGGCGGTCACATGGAGCGTGGTCACCTTTGTACTCGCGCCTACCCTACCCTCTGCGCGGGCAAACTCGTCTACCTGAATGAGGAGCATGGGCAACATTTCCACGTCTTCTGCCATACGGGGACGGAGTATGGGCGCTGTGGCCGAGGTGGCGATACCCGTGATGTTCATGGCGCCCTTGCTCACGGGCGTGCCTTCGAGCGTTGTGCCGGGGAAGGGGTTCACGGTGAAGTTGCCCGTGCCGTCGGTGAAGGTGAGGGCCTTGCCCGTGGCAAATGCAGCATCTGCCGCGAGGTTCACGCCGGTAGCGTTCTTCACGCTCACGAGGCGGTAGGTATAGGTTGCCGGTGCGGCGGCAAACTCGGCTGCCGTCACTTCCACGGGCTGCACGGGCGCAGGTTCTGCCTGCTTTGTGCCGAATGAGGTATCGCCCACACAGATGCAGTTGCCGATGAAATTGTAATATTCTCCGGGGAAAGCATAGCCGTAGACATTTTCTACCACGTCGCCAACGGCATACGTTTCCGCCAGGAAGCCGTACATGTCCACAACGGGCACTGCTGCGCCGCTGCCTTGCAGGTAGAACACTTTATAATACGTATCGTCATAACTATTGAGTTTCATCTCCGTGGCATAAACCACGGTAAGGGGTTCTGAGATGAGAGTCACGCCACTGAGATCCGGCTCTGCCGTGTTGCGGAAATCGGCTGCCGTAGCATAGGCGGTCACAGGTATCAGCGTCCACTTGAGGGGCAGGTTCACGGTCTCTGCGCCTTCCGAAGCAAAGGCCACTTCCAAGCCGGTGGACTCGCCTTCGGGCGTTGCGGTCACGGTGAGCTGTGCGCCCGCTTCGCTCATAACGTCTTCTTTTGCAAGAGTCTGTGCAGAGAGGCTCACGCCCGCCGCCGTTGTGCTGACGGTAACGTCGCCGGTGAGGTTCACGCCATGCACGGTGATGGTCTTTGTGCCAGAGGTGCCTTGCATAATGGTGCCGAAGTCGAGGCTGGCGGCCGAAAGGGTAATCTTGGGCGTGGCTGCCACGGACTGCTTTTCAAACAGGCCCAGCCACGTGTCTGCCACGCGCAGCATACCAACCTCGTAACCCACGCCGTTGCTTGAAGCACTATACGTTTGGCGCAGTTCAAGACCTTCGATGCCGAAAGTCTGTCCATTAAAATTAGGCTTGATGCCGGCCTTAAATCCAAGAGCGGTGCCGTCGAAGAGCGCGGTAGCGGTGGCGGGTTCTTCGGTGTAGGAAGTGGGATTGACGTAGAGCGCAAAGTTGTCTGCGCCGTTGTTCTCTGCGTTAATTGTATACTTAAAAGCCACGAGGTAAGTTGTGCCCACCGTGTATTCCGTTTCGGCATAAGCCATTTGTTTTGCATCCGTGCCGATATTCACGCCGAGCCTATAATACTTGCCGCCCGTGTTCGCTGCACTGGGGCAAACGTAAAGCCTTGCGAGTTCGCTGCCCGACTTCGTGTCTTGCCACACGGTGGTTGCCGAACCTTTTTTCAGGAAATTGAATACGTAGTGGTTTTTCGTAGGCACGTCGGTCACCTTAATAAGCATGGACGCATAGACCGTACCGGCAACGATGCCGCTGGTCTGCGCCTCGTCGTTTTTGTCGGTGTTGAAGATGTGGTAAACCTTCTGGCCGTTGAGTGCATCAAACACAAGGGTATTGCCCGAGGTTCCTTCGGGATAGCCCTCAAATTCGAGCGCGCCGGCTTTCACCATGACATCACCGCTGCCGCTTGTGCTGTATTGCATCCAGTCGTTCTGACCGGCAAGGGCAGCCCCTGGGGCGCAGCTTGAAAAGTCTTCCTGCCACTTAGTCTGTGCGTTTGCACTCTGCGGCACCAGCCACGCCAACGCCGACAGGCAGGTCACAAGGATAGAAAAAGAAAATGTAAACTTCTTCATCTCTCAATAAAATTAAACGATTAGGTTAGTAAAAAAATATAAATGATATTTGGAGCAGTTTCAAAATTGTTTTTTTATCGGCGGCACTACACGCCCCTACTTCCTTTTTATCGAGAAGCGCACGCTGAAGTACACGATATGCGCCACGCCGAAGAAGCAGCCCACGTAGAGCAGGGTGCGGTCTTCGCTCCAGCCCAAGGTTTGCTGATGCCAGAAGGCCACGAGGATACAGAGGAAAGAGAGGATGGTGCCAATGACGCTCAGCACGCTCTGCCCGTGGCGGCGCACGCTGCCGCCGCCGAGCACGCTGTGGCGCACGCCGTAGGCAGCGTAGACATCCAGGCCGATGAGCATCCAGATGACGAGGCGCATCCAGGTGTCGGCAGGCAGGAAGAGCATCATGCCCACACAGCACAGTATGCCGAGCACGGGAACGAGGGGCACGAATGGCGTGCGGAAAGCACGGTTTGCCTCGGGCATCGTGCGGCGCACCACGATCACGCCGGCGCAGACGAGGGTGAAGGCGAAGAGTGTGCCGATGCTGGTCATCTCGCCTGCCACGCGTGCCGGCACGAAGGCGGCGAGCACGCTCACGAGCACCATGAAGAGCATGTTGCTGCGTGCCGGCGTGTGGAAGCGCTTACTGATGTGGCTGAACACGGGCGGCAGCAGGCCGTCGCAGCTCATGCTGTAGAACACGCGGCTCTGCCCCATGAGCATCACCATGATTACGCTCGCATAGCCCAGCAAGATGGCGAGCACGATGCCTCGGTTGAGCCAGGGGAAGTCGGGCACAATCGTGCCATCGGGGCCGGGCGTGCCCATGTGCTGCACGGCGGTGGCCGCCGGCGCGATGCTTTCCATGCCGGCATACTGGCGGTAATCCACCACGCCGACCATCACGAGCGAGAAGAGTATGTAGAGCACGGTGCACACGAGCAGTGAACCGAGTATGCCGATGGGCATGTTGCGGCGGGGGTTGATGGTTTCCTGCGCCGCCGTGCTCACCGCGTCGAAGCCGATGTAGGCAAAAAACACGATGGCCGCGCCGCGCAGCACGCCGCTCCAGCCAAAGTCGCCAAACGCGCCGGTGTTTTCGGGAATGAACGGCGTGAGGTTTTCAGCCTTGATATAGAAGAAGCCGATGCCGATGAACACGAGTACTACCAGCACCTTCAGCAGCACGATGAAGTCGTTGAAGCGCGAACTGCCCTGAGTGCCGCCAGCCAAGATGAGAGAGAGCAGCACCACGATGGCTATGGCGGGCACGTTGATAATGCCGCCCTCGGCGGGGCACGCCGTGAACGCGGCGGGTAGCGGCAGCCCGATGTCGTTCATCATCATGCAGAAATAGCGGCTCCACGAGATGCTCACCGTAACGCCTGCCACGGCATATTCGAGCACCAAGTCCCAACCGATAATCCACGCCACGAGTTCGCCCATCGTCACGTACGAATACGTGTAGGCACTGCCCGCCACGGGCAGCATGGAGGCAAACTCGGCGTAGCACAGGCCGGCGAAGGCGCAGGCCACGGCGGCCAGCAGGAAGGACAGGCAAATGGCAGGCCCGGTGTGCTCGCCCGCCACTACGCCGGTCACGGAGAACAGCCCCGCGCCGACGATTACTCCAACGCCCAGTGCAATGAGTGCGCCCGGACCGAGCACGCGGCGCATACTCTCCTTACCGCCCCCGGCGACCTCGGAAAGCAGCTGCCCCATCGGTTTTTTGACTAACAAATCCATAAAACAATCCTCCTTGTTGTCATTTTGGCTGCAAATATAGCAATTATATATCAAATTGCAATACCCTGCGTCGAGTTTGATAATATTTTGAAAGAAAACAGAGTTCACATCCTTTTTCCCGTCTCTGCAAAATACCAAAAAATGGGTATTGCGGCGGCCGTGGCAACTCCGTACCTTTGCACCGTGATTCAAAAATAAGAAGAAGAAAAATGAAGTAAGTATATTTTTAGATTGTTATGTCCATGTCTGTTCGCGGCAATCGCCCTCCCGGCGGTTGCCGCGCGCGTATATATATAATAATGTATGCTTCCCATCCTCGCGCCGCTTGCCCCTTGCCAGCCCGTGGCACAACCGGGCGCGTTTTGGCGGAACGGCGCGAAATGTTTATCTTTGCACCGGCAGAAGGAGGAAGAGCGCAGGCTTTTCCTCTTTTCGCGTTTTAAGGGGTCAACTATCTTATATGAGTGGAAAAATTGCCTTATATGACCGTAAAAATTATAAGCAAGCCCGTGAAAATTTGCTCGGAGATAATTTTTACGAGGTGCTTTATCGCGAAAAATTCCTTTAAGTTCGCCAGAAATTTCTCGGAGCAAATTCTTCTTTTCTTAATTATCCCTAAATCTTCGCGCCCCATCGCCTTAACGATTGCAAACGCGCCGTGAACGCTCTGCGCAGGCAGCAAAGCAGCGTTAACAGGTTTTTGCTTTCATCTTGCGCAATGAAGGCGGGCGGCGCGTAATCGGTTTTCTCCGCCCCATAGCAAACAAAAAAGTGGGCAGGACAGGCGGACGGATGCTATTTTTTTGCGTAATTTTGCCA
>JALFJC010000121.1:0-7481 GCA_022775595.1 Bacteroidales bacterium
TCTGTCGAATCTGTTATGGAAATTGTTTCAAAGAACTCTTTTCTTCTTTGCTTCCCGAGGGCGTTCCCCCGTTTAGCGAGTGCAAAAGTACGAACTTTTCTTATAACACAAAAGGCTTTTCCCTTTTTTTCTTATAAGAAACCAAACTTTTTTCAAATTAAAGAGGGTACACAATATTATATATATACGCGCGCGCGAAAGATTTGACGCAGCACTTAAACAATCGTTGAACTTCAAAAAAGGAGCTTTATGCTTATTGCAACAGAATGACTTTTGCGGAAGCATTGTCCATATCGGGCATCGTAGAACCGACGGGCGCACCGATGTAGGTGGGGTCGGCAATGACGAACTTGCTGCCATTGACATTGATGTAGTCGCCGCCTTTGGCAAGGGCTTCGCTGTCGGTGAACTGAACGGCGGAAGCCAAATGCCCGGGGTAATATACGAGCACGCATTTAAGTCCGAGGAGGTCGCGCACGAGACGGGTGAAGAGAATGCTGCGGTCTTCGCAGTCGCAATAAGGATAGTGGAGGCTTTCTTCGGCAAAAAATGCACGGTCGCCACCCCACACTTTGTCATCGTATTCGTAAATGAAAGCCGTCTGCACCCAGTTGAGCAGGCGTTCTACGGACTCGCGCTGCGACTTGCCCTGAATGCCGCGCCGCAAAGCGGGATAGAGCTGCGTCTTCACGGAAGCGCACATCGGCGTATTGGCATACATCGCCCAGCGCGTCATGAAGTTGCCGCCCACCTCAGAAGTGGGATAAGAGGAATAAAAATCGAGCAGGTTTTTATTCACGCTCACTTTCGCCGTCATGTCGGCATAACTCTTGGCTGTGAGGGTGCGGGCGGCAGAAGGCTGCTCTTTCACCTCGGGCGTACCCGGCACCCACAAGGAGAGCGAGCGCTCCTTGGGAAACTTTGCGGAATTTACTTTGATAGACTTGCCGCCCTCGTTCATGCTGTAGAATTTGTCGCCGTCGCACACGACGTAGGGCTTGTCGTACACGTTGTGCTGCGAGGCAAACAGCATTTCGAGCCTGCCGTCCACTTCGGCGAGCCTCAACTTATAGCCGGACTGGCTGTAAACGAATGCTGTAAGCATCACGGCCTCGTTGCTGCCCTTCCCGAGATAGGCGTTGCCCAAAGTCTGAAGCATTTGCAGGTATGCCCAGTCGCAAAGGTCGTATTGCTGGCGCAATTTCATGCAGTCGACGAGCATGTTGTTGTACTTGGCATCGCTCAACGTGTGCCAGACGTCGCCCACGCTGTTGCTGCCCGTGCCGTTCATGCGGAACTTGCCGTCGGACGGCATGCGCACGCTCATCGCCGTGCCGAGATAGTGGAAAGTAAAGGCGTTGGCAGATTGACCCTTTTGCTCTTCGATAGGAGCAATGGGCTGCACCTTGAAGTTGTCGTTCTTAGGACGCACCACGTCGTCTATCTTAATGGCTTTTCCTTCGTCCTGCTGATTATTCCTGCGCCGTGCCGCCTCATCGTCGGGCATCACGCGCGGCGGCTGGGGCTTCACCTTGACGGGCTTTATCGGCGCATTGACGTTTTGGTTGCGCCACGGCATACGCGACATGCGCTCGTACTCGGCATTGAGCGAGGCGCGGTATTCGTTGAAATTGTTTTTACGCCCCTGATTGAAGACGTTTTTTGAACTGCCGCCACCGCCTGTCGTCCGCGAGCGGTTGAAAGGGTTGTTGGGCTGCGCCGTTGCGAGCAACGGCACAGCCAACACGAACATTAAAGCATGTTTTATGAATTTGCAGTTCATTGATTTCTTGTATTATGTTCTTTGTAAAACTTATCGGAAGAAGCTACCGATTATCTTGCTGACACTTCTTGAAATGTTGTTCACTTGCTGTTGGCGAGCAGCCTGCTGACGGGCAATTTCGGCTTTACGCTCGATGTTGCGTGCAGATGCGCTCGAGAGGGCGCGTCCGTACTCGTCCGTCTTGCGTGCCACGCCGGTGCTGCCTGCCACGGCCTTGCCGCGCAACGAGAGGGCCTGGTCTTTCCATTTTGCATCGACCACGCTGTCGGGCAGATTGATGTAGCGTTCAAAGTAGTTGCCGGCGCGGAGATACATTTCGGTCACGGTGCCTGCATTGAAAGCATAGTTGTCGGGATTCTCGATAGGCAGATAATAGTTGTTTCTGTCTTTTAGGGTCGAGATGCATCTGTCCATCTTGTACTCTTCTACCTGCGCCAAGTTTAAGGCACTCTGTCCCATGAGGAAGTAGCCCCAAGGATGTCCGTAGCCTTCGCCTTCGTAGTAAGTAATCACCTCTTGGTAGTTGCCGGCATCGTACAGTCCGTGGCCGCGATCGTAGAAATTCACCGAGTAGACCTGCCCGGGCTGATAATCCGCAAATACATCATCGCGGTGCATCTTCACCTGGACGCGTTTGGTGTTATCGTTCCAAGATACTTTGTGGAACAGAACAGGCACAGGCTCCTCAAGGGTATACTCGGGGTTTACCATAATTGCGCCGTAGAGCTTATTGTCGTACTGGCCTGTGATGCAGGGCGTAATCATTCCCGAGGCATAGAAATAAAACATCTCGTATTCGTCGGCCGTGAGGCGCTTGCCGTCCATCGTGATAAGTCCTCTGTTGCAACGGCCTGCGTTACCCGTCATCCAATATTTGTCACAGGCTGGCGTGAGTTCGCCCGGGTATTCTCCGAGCACGGTTGCTCCATCGGTGGCATAGAACGTGGTCTTTGTGTCGCCGTCCTTGCCCGTAACGCACATGAAGAAAGCCTGCGAAGCCGGAGCGTAAAGGTCGTGATTGTTCCATTGGTATATGCCGCCGTTGAACTTCGAGCCGTAGCTGATTGAGGTGAATTGCCTCGGCAGGATTTCCTTGCCGTCGACGGTGTAAACGCCCCAAAGGCTTGAAGACAAATCGCCAATCAAGAAACGGCCGCCTTCAACCGGCACTACGTTGAATATCGGCTCGTTCACAATGAGCTGGCCCGTCTCATTGGCCACCCATTTATTGGCACTGTACTTCTCTTTGGATTTGATGATGAAGTAGAACACATAGTCGTTCGACATGCGCACTTCCACGTCTGCCTTATACTCTTTCTTGAGCTGTTTGATAAGCTCTTTATTGTCTTTCGCAAACTGTTTGATTTCATTCACTTGGGCTTTTACGGGCAGCACCATTGCCACAAAAAGAACCGCAAAAAGTAATTTTAAAGTGTTTTTCATTGTTTGAGTTATAATAATTGTATAAATAAATGGAAGATGCCGTGCCTCCTTTGGCACGGCATCGTTAGTACATGTTTGATTAGCGTACAATCCAATGGTCGTTGTACGTCTTAGCTTTCTGGTTTTCGCCAAAAGCCACGCCGATGGCGCGGATTGCCTCGATTTCGAGTTTTTTCAGATCAACTTCGCTGCGTGCCATTTCTTTGGCAAACTCCCAGTCGTCGCCGATGCGGGCACGGATTTGCTCTTCGAGTGCCTTGGCGTCGCCCATGCAGTCGGCATCGGGGCTGATGGCGGCAAGATATACGCCGGCGAGGTTAGCACCCTCGACGGTCTGATTGGCCATCCAGATGGTGCGCGCCTTGTTCACCTTAACGGCGCAGTCAAACTCTACGTAGTTTGTCCACACCGTGCGCAGCATGTTCTGCACGTCGTCGTACTTCGAGCAGCAGGGCGGCACGGAGGAGAGGATACACAGAGCTTCTTCAAACTCATTTCTCGTGCAGTAAGTCTGTGCGAGGGCGAGAATGGAGGGCAGTTGCGTCTCGTAGTATTCATTGATTTTCTGCGACGTTTCTTTCAAGAAATTCTGCAAGTCAGCGTTGCGTCCGTTCACTTTCTGGAAAGCCGAGGCGTAGGCTTTGGCTTCCGAATTGCCGGCACCGCTGACAGGCAGGGTGAAGGAGGCGAACTTCTCGCCGGTGAAGTTGTTGCCTACGAACACGTCCACTTCGGCATTTACCGTAATCACGGGGCGCGTGCCGGCAACTACTTCCTTGCCGCTGCTCATCACATTGGCCACGAGCGTGAAGTTGGAGAACTTCGCACCGCCTTCGATGCCGTTTCTTGTCAATGCCTGACGCAGGCGGCTCTCTATCATCTCCTGCGCCGAAGCGGGCACTTCCTTGTCGCTGTTTGCCACAAGCAGCATCATCGGCACTTTGCAGTCGGCCGTCTGTGCCTGCATCTTGCCCAGCCCCATTGTGAGCCCGAGCAAAAGTATTATTGCCTTTTTCATACCTGTTTCTCTTTACTTGATATAAATATTCACCTTGCCGAGGCCACGGATTTTGTATTCAGCCGTCACGTTATTCTCGGCCAGATAGTTCACGAGCCGCTGTGCCACGTCCTTAGCACCCTGCTTGCGCTGGCGGCCGCGAATGGTGGCGATGAGGGGAATGTAAACGCCCTGATATTTCATGAAGGTGCTGCCGCTCTGCACGCGCTCAAGGCCCTTGCCTTCCACGGAGTTGTCGTAGAGGAAGTCCTCAATCTGCTCGCGCAGCGTGTATTCGCCCACTTTGGAGTTCATGTTCACGCTGGAGCCGGCTGTGGTTTTGATTTCAAATGCCACCATGCGGCCCTTGGTCGCCATGCCGGCGTAGTACGACAGCATCTTGTCGAGGAAGGCGTCCATGTTTGCAAACACGGCTTCGCGCAGCAGCACCACGGGGTTGGCCGACGTTGAGGGGGCACCCATGCCCGAAATGGGCGCAAAGGCCTGATTAGTATAGGCGTCTGTACCGGTGATGGTGTACGACACCTGATACTGCGGGCCGTGCTTCAGCAGGTCAAACTGCACTTTTACGAGAATATCGGCCTCGGAAGCACGGATAACGGCTTCGTCCACGCTTTCGGAATCATCGCCGCCGTTGGCAGCTGCCATGGCGGCATCGGCCTTGGCATTGTTGATGGCTTCAATCAAGTCCACGATTACGATGTCGCTGTTGCGGTCGGTAATCAGCTGTGCAACCTGCATGAGAGCTGCATGGAGCGAGGGGTCTTCGGTCAATGCCTTTTCGTAGTCGGGCACCGTCTCAACCACGCCCATGTTGTCGAACTGCTGCACGTAGCCGTTGGTCTTGCAGTAAATCAAGTCGGGCACAATCATCACGTGCGGCGGCGACATTTGCTTTTGCGCCGAAACAGTTATTGCGCTCATCATCAGGAGCGTCAGGAAATAAATAATGCGTTTCATCGTTTATGCTTTTTGAGTTATTCCTATTAAACAAAAATCACTGTGCAATCACGTTGTCGCTCTGATAGCGCTTTTTGAGCGCGGAGCGGTCCACCACTACGATAATGCCGTAAGTCTTGAAGCCGTCGCCTTGCAGTTCGTCCTGGGCGCTCTTCTTCTGCCCTTTCGTGGTGACATACTTGGTGTAGGCACCGCCGTCCACGAAGAACTTGTCGAAATAGTCCTGATATTTCTGGCGCGCATTGGCTTCGTCCACCACGGGATAGGTATTTGCCGAGCCGTTGCCGGCAGTGATGCCGGTGAAGGTCACGTCGTAGACGGCCTTTTTCAAGGCTTTGTTGATAGCGTCCTGGCGGTTGCGTCCTTGCGCCCATACTTTCAGGGTCATCTTGCCGTCGATGTCGTTGCCGAGGCACTCGGTTTCCTGCGTCTTGAAGGCTGCCAGCGAAACGGGTTCCTGGCTCTTGCAGGCCGTCAGTCCGATGACGGCGAGCATGATGTATAAAATCTTTTTCATGTTGCTTGGCTCTTAAAATTCGTAACCTAATTTCAGCATGATGCCGCTGTAATACTTATGTTGGTCGGCGGGCATCTTGAGTTCGCGGAGCGTGTAGTTGAGGTTGATGATGAAGGCGTTGCGCATCTCCCCCACCCTAAGGCCTACGCCCGGCGTGAAGAAGAGGCCGTCGGGGAGCGATGCGCCCACGTTGGCCGTCCAGTAGGGCACCACGCTGCGTGTGTCTTCGTTGAGGAAGTTGCCGCGCAGGGTGGCGAAGAGGGGCATGGAGAGCTTGCGGGTCGTGCCACGCACCTCGTTGTTGTTGGCGATGTAGTAGAGCGCGCCGATACCCACGCCCACTTTAAGGTATTGGTTGATGCGGTAGCCGTTGGAGAAGATGATTTCGCCCATCGGCAGGTTCTTGCGCCCTTCCATCGTGGTAGCACCGCCGCCCACTTCCAAGGCACACCAATAGCCTTTTTCCTGTTCTGCCGGGTTGAAAGAGGTCTTGCCCTTTTCGGTCGGCATCTTTATGGTGCGGTCCTGCGCCTGCATGGTGCAGGCGGCGCAGAGGGTCACCAGAATCATTAAAATCTTTTTCATAACTCTAAGGCTTTGACAGTTTACCACAAATTAGAGAAACCCTTGACGATGCCTTCGTCCTGCAAGTATTTGAGCAGCGACTCTTTGTTCACCACGAGCGTGGCCGAGAGTTCGTAGTCTTTCTTGCCGATCTTCGTGCTCACCAGCGAGGAGTTTACTATCGTGACATACTTCTTGTAGGCACCGCTTTCAAAAAAGGCGTTGAACCACTCCGACTTGGTGGTTTCCAGGTTGGGGTCGCTGATAAGGGGCTTTTGCTGCGCATAGCCGTTGGCAGCCATCAAGCCACGGAACATCACGCCGTGCACGGCGTAGCGTTTCACGATGGCCTCGGCGTCCTGTCCCTTTTCCTTGCCTTTCATGGCCACGGACACTTTTACGAGATAGTTGCCCTCGGCACCCTGTCCCGCAGTCGTAATGTTATAGTCCTGCGCCGTGGCGGTCAGCACGCAGCAGCAGGCAAACAGCAGAGATAACAAAATCTTTTTCATAATTCTTCCTATTATATATATATTAATATTGTCTGTTTGTTTGTTAGTAGACGAGTAAACGAGTAGACGAGTAGACGAGTAGACGAGAAAGAGATGTATTGTAAAATATAAATTTATATGAGTAACTTGTCTTGTTTACTGGTTTACTTGTTTACTAAAATAGTGTCTTTTCCTACAACTCACGCAGCTGCAAGCCGGTGTTTGGCCAGAGGTCCACCTTCGAGCTCTTCACAGTGAAGCGCGTGCCTTTCTGCTCGGGGTCGAAGTATTCGTCGAAGCGTATGTCGCGGTTGTTCCACGGTGTGCCGGCCGTTGCCAAGCCCACCTTCTTGTAGTTGATGTTGCCCTTCTTGTCCTTGGTGCGCTGCACGATTTCGTACTTCTTGCCGTAGCGCACGTCTTCCTTGGTTCCGATGTGCGAGTACATATATTTTCCTTCAAAGTAGTACGGCGTGCGGGGTCTGAACACCACGAATTTCTTGGAGAGTTCCTTCACGCCCTTGGCCACGCAGCGGTAGCAAACGTCCTTGATCACCTCGTCCTCGTTTTTCCAAGAGCGCAGTATGGTCTTGGAGCTCGTGGCCTTGTATTGACCCACAAATTTCATGGTGAAGAGGTTCGCGTCGTTCTCAAACTGGCGGCGGCGCGTATCAGCCTCCTGCGCCGAGGTGGTTTCGTCCACCC
>JALFJC010000021.1:0-17268 GCA_022775595.1 Bacteroidales bacterium
CGCCGTATTCATCGGATTGGCATTGCCCGAAGAGCATCATTCTTAAAAATACAATCTTAAAGCATTCAACAATAAATATTCACAACTTAAAACCATCAACAACTATGTTACTCTTAGCCCTTTTAGAAGCAGCAGGAATTGCAAAACTCGGTATCAGTCTCGGAGCAGGCGTTGCAGCCATCGGCGCAGGCCTCGGCATCGGTAAAATCGGTAGCTCTGCAATGGAAGCCATTGCCCGCCAGCCCGAAAGCACCGGCGACATCCGTACCAACATGATTATCGTGGCTGCCCTCGTGGAAGGCGTTGCCCTCTTCGCAGTTATCGTCTGCCTCCTCTGTCTCTTCATCTAATCAAAGGCATATAAGCCTCTTGGGCAAACGGACCGCGCGGCGGTGCGTTTACCCGCATAATTAACTCAAAACTATGCAGTCAATCAACCTGCCATCCATCTTAACGCCCGACCTCGGCTTGCTGTTTTGGATGCTGCTGGCCTTTCTCATCGTGTTCTTCCTCTTGAAGAAATACGGCTTCTCCGTCATCGTAAACATGGTGGAGGAAAGAAAAGCCTACATCGACGAATCGCTCGAAAAGGCGCGCGAAGCCAACGAGAAACTTTCAGGAATCCGACAGGAAAGCGAAAGGCTCTTGCAGGAAGCGCGCGAGAAACAGGCCGAAATCATCAAGGAAGCCAAGGCTACCGGCGACGGCATCGTGCGAGAAGCACGCAATAAGGCAGAACAAGAAGGCGCAAAACTTCTTGAAGAAGCCAAAAGGCAAATCGACGCGGAAAAGGAAAACGCACTGCGCGATATCCGTCAGACCGTGGCCGAACTGTCTGTGCAGATTGCAGAAAAAGTGCTGCACGAAAAACTCTCGGACGACAAAAACCAGCAGCAGCTCATCGAAAAACTGCTTGCCGATGTTGCCAAGGCTGAATAAGGCAATTAATTAAAAGAAATTACGTATGGATCTCGGCATCATTTCAATGCGATATGCCAAAGCGCTCTTGAAGTTCGCAGCCGAACACAAGGAAGAAGAACGCGTGTATGCGGAGATGGGCAACGTCACCGCCGCCTTCGCCAAGGTAGAAGCCTTGCAGCACGCGCTCCTCAACCCCGTGCTCACCGATGCGCAGCGCGAACAGCTGCTTGCCACCGCCGCGGGGTCAGAAAAAGACCTCACGGCAACCACCCGCCGCTTCATTCACCTCGTGGTGACGAAGGGCAGGGCCGACATAATGCAGCTCATCGCACGCAGCTACGGCACGCTCTATCGCCGCGAAAGGCACATTATCGAAGGCAGCCTCACCGTGCCCGTCAGCCTTACGCCCGAACTTACGGAACGCCTGCGCTCCATCGTTGAAAAGAGAACGGACTGCCGCGTAGACTTCTCCGTGAAGGAAGACAAGGAGTTGCTCGGCGGCTTCGTGCTGCAATACGATACGTATCGCCTTGATGCAAGCGTGAAAACGCAGTTACAAAAAATGAAAAGAGAACTCGCCGGATAAACGCCGCCGAGTTTTATCACACACATTATTATTATGTCCAGTAAAATCAAACCCAGCGAAGTTTCTGAAGTGTTGCTGCAACAGTTGCGCGACATCACGAGCAACGTAAAATTTGAAGAAGTCGGCGTAGTGCTTACCATAGGCGACGGCGTTGCCCGCGTTTACGGGCTGACCAATGTCACGGAAAACGAACTCGTAGAGTTTGAAAACGGCGTGATGGGTGTTGCCATGAACTTGGAAGAAGACAACGTCGGCGTAGTGCTCATGGGACCCTCCGAGGGTATCAAGGAAGGCCAGAGCGTGAAGCGCACAGGTCGCGTTGCCTCCATTCAGGTAAATGAAAATATGCTCGGCCGCGTCATCAACCCGCTCGGCCAGCCGCTCGACGGCGGCGCACCCATTGCCGGCGAAAAGTTCTTGATGCCGCTCGACCGCAAGGCACCGGGCGTTATCTACCGCCAACCCGTGAGCCAATCGCTCCAAACGGGCCTTAAAGCCGTTGACTCGATGATTCCTATCGGCCGCGGGCAGCGCGAGCTGATTATCGGCGACCGCCAGACGGGTAAGACGGCCATCGCGATCGATACCATCATCAACCAAAAAGCCGGCTACGAAAACGGCGACCCGGTATATTGCATCTACGTTGCCATCGGTCAGAAAGCGTCGACCGTTGCCAGCATCGTGAATACGCTCAAAGAAGCCGGCGCAATGCCTTACACCATTGTGGTGAGCGCAACGGCTGCCGAACCTGCCGCCTTGCAGTATTTCGCTCCTTTTGCCGGCGCTGCAATCGGCGAATTCTTCCGCGACCGCGGCATGCACGCCCTCGTGGTTTACGATGACCTTTCCAAGCAGGCTGTCGCTTACCGCGAGGTGTCGCTTATCCTTCGCCGTCCCTCTGGCCGCGAGGCTTACCCCGGCGACGTGTTCTATCTCCACTCGCGCCTTTTGGAGCGTGCTGCTAAAATCAATAATCAGGACGAGGTGGCGCAAGCCATGAACGACCTGCCCGCAAGCCTGAAAGGTCACGTCAAGGGCGGCGGCTCGCTCACCGCTCTGCCGATTATCGAAACGCAGGCCGGCGACGTTTCCGCCTATATCCCGACAAACGTGATTTCTATCACCGACGGTCAGATTTATCTCGTTACCGACCTCTTCAACCAGGGTTTCCGTCCCGCTATCGACGTAGGTATCTCCGTGAGCCGCGTAGGCGGTGCAGCGCAAATCAAGAGTATGAAAAAGGTGGCAGGTACGCTGAAAATCGACCAGGCACAGTATCGTGAGCTTGAAGCATTTGCCAAGTTCTCTTCCGACATGGACCCTGTGACAGCTATGACCATCGACCGCGGACGCAAGAACAACCAGCTGCTTATTCAGGCGCAATACAGCCCGATGCCTGTAGGCGAACAAGTTGCCATACTTTATTGCGGCACGCAAGGCCTGCTGCGCGACGTGCCCCTCGAAGAAGTGCGCAATTTCCAAGATAATTTCTTGACCGTGCTCCGTACGCGCCACGCCGAGACAGTGCTCGACAAACTCTCTGCCGGTATCATCAACGACGAAATCTGCGCAGAAATCAAAGAAGTTGCGGCAGAACTCGCCGGACAATACAAAAAGTAATCAGTCATGGCCTCACTTAAAGAAGTCAAAACGCGCATCGCTTCAGTCAACAGCACCCGCAAAATCACGAGTGCCATGAAGATGGTGGCTTCTTCCAAACTCCACAAAGCCCAGCAGTCTATTGAGAGCATGCGGCCTTACGAAAGGCTGCTCAATAAGATAATGGGCACGTTTGTGCAGAGCATGGAAGGCGAGTTGCCTTCGCCTTATGCAGCCGTGCGCCCCGTGCAGCGTGTCGCGCTTGTGGTTTACACTTCCAATTCCTCGCTTTGCGGCGGCTTCAATGCCAACATCATCAAGGCGTTCAATAAGAAAGTGGAAGCCTACCGCAAGGAAGGCGTAGAGGTGTCGCAGGTAGTGGCTTTCGGCAAAAAGGCTTTGGAGGCTGTGCGCAAAGCCGGCTGGACCGATGCGCAGGACTGCGGCGCGTTGCTCGACCATCCCGCTTACGCTCCCGCCGCAAAGGTGGCAGAAGAACTGATGCAAAAGTTCGTAGACGGCGAAGTGGATCGCGTGGAATTGATTTACCATCACTTCCGTTCCTCCGCCTCGCAAGTCATCACGCAGGAAACTTTGCTGCCCATCTCAATCGACGCCACGGCAACGGGCGAGGCGGCCGAGGAAAAGCACGGCGGCAGGAAGCTCGACTTTATCGTTGAGCCTTCAAAGGAGCAAATCGTCTTGCAGCTCATTCCCAAGGCCCTTTACTTAAAGCTCTACACCGCGCTTTTGGACAGCCTTGCCAGCGAGCACGCCGCCCGCGTGATTGCCATGCAGATTGCAACCGATAATGCCGACGAACTCTTGCGCGAGCTGACGCTGACGTACAACAAGACGCGTCAGCAGGCCATTACCACCGAACTGCTCGACATTGTCGGCGGCAGCATGCAGTAAAGCACTGAACATTCTGATATGCAAAAAGGGACGCGCTTGCGTCCCTTTTTTTTCATATTATCTCAATAGTTTTTATTCTTCAGAGCACTCGCCCAGACGGCGCGAGATGCGCATGGCGCAGAAATTAGGACCGCACATCGTGCAGAACTCGCCGTTCTCGTAGTGCGCTTCCTTGTAGTATTGCAGGGCGAGGTCGGGGTCGAGGCCGAGGTTGAACTGGTCTTTCCAGCGGAACTCGTAGCGGGCTTTCGAGAGCGCGTTGTCGCGCACCTGCGCCCCAGGGTGGCCTTTGGCGAGGTCGGCGGCATGGGCGGCGAGCTTATAGGTAACGACGCCGGTGCGCACGTCTTCGCGGTTGGGCAAGGCGAGGTGTTCCTTCGGGGTTACGTAGCAGAGCATCGCCGTGCCGAGCCAGCCGATTTGCGCGGCGCCGATGGCCGACGTGATGTGGTCGTAGCCGGGAGCGATGTCCGTGACAAGCGGACCAAGCGTATAGAAAGGCGCGTTGTGGCACTTTTCAATCTGCCGCTCCATATTTTCGCGTATTTTGTGCATCGGCACGTGGCCGGGGCCTTCTATGAATGCCTGCACGCCCTTTGCCCAGGCGCGTTCCACGAGTTCGCCCATCGTGTCGAGTTCGGCAAACTGCGCTTCGTCGTTCGCGTCGTAAATCGAACCGGGGCGCAGGCCGTCGCCGAGGGAAATGGCAACGTCGTATTGCGCGCAGATGTCGCAGATGTCGTCGAAATGCTCGTAGAGGAAACTCTCGCGGTTGTGCTTCAAACACCATTCCGAAATAATGCTGCCGCCACGGCTCACCATGCCCGTGAGGCGCTTTTGCGCGAGATGCACGTTCTTCAAGCGAATGCCGCAGTGTATGGTGAAATAGTCCACGCCCTGCTCGCACTGCTCGATGAGCGTATCGCGATAGATTTCCCAGGAGAGGTCCTCCGCCTTGCCGCGCACCTTCTCCATGGCCTGGTACATCGGCACGGTGCCAACGGGCACGGGGCTGTTGCGCACTATCCACTCGCGCGTTTCGTGAATGTTGTCGCCCGTGGAAAGGTCCATAATCGTATCGCCGCCCCACTTGCAACTCCACACCGCCTTTTCCACCTCTTCTTCAATGCCCGAAGTGGTGGCGGAATTGCCGATGTTGGTGTTGATCTTGACGAGGAAGTTGCGGCCGATAATCATCGGCTCTGTCTCGGGGTGGTTGATGTTGGCGGGAATGACGGCACGCCCCTCTGCCACCTCTTGGCGCACAAATTCGGGCGTGATGTGCGTCTCGATACCGAGGGCGGCGCAGTCCATGTTCTCGCGGATGCTCACATACTCCATTTCGGGCGTGATGATGCCCTGCTTGGCCAGTGCCATCTGCGTCACGGCCTTGCCGGGAAGGGCACGCAGGGGCAAGTGGTTGTGGGCGAAACGCAAACTGTCAAGGCTATGGTCGGCCATGCGTTGGCGGCAGTAAACGGAAGAAAACTCCGAGAGCCGCTCTACCCCGCCGCGCTCCAAAATCCATTCCTCGCGCAGGCGAGGCAAACCGCGACGCAAGTCGATGTCCTGCGACTTGTCGGAATAAGGACCGCTCGTGTCGTAAATCAGAACGGGCGCGTTCTCCTTGAAATGCTTCTTGCCGTCCTTGTCCTTCGTGACGGTGGGCGTAAGTGTCACTTTGCGCATCGCCACACGCAGTTTCGGGAACAGTTTACCCTCCATATATACTTTTTCGCTGGAGGGATAGGTTATCCTGATGTTGTCGTTTTGCATGATATTATTTTATTTAATAAGATTTTAGTAGACAAGTAAACGAGTAGACAAGTAAACAAAACAAGTTACTCATGAAATAATTAGTAAACAAGTAAACAAGTAGACAAGTAAACAAGACAAGTTACAATATAAAATATAGTTTGCAAGACAAATCTGTCTCGTCTACTCGTTTACTTGTAAACTCGTCTACTAAAAAACATCTCTGTCTCGTCTACTCGTTTACTTGTTCACTCGTCTACTAAAAAAAGAGATTTATTTATCTATCAGATTCGAGAAACCGGCGCATCATTTCTTCTGGATTGTCTGCCCCGAGTATCGCACTGCTAACGGCGATGCCGCTAACGCCTGCATCAATCAAGTCAGACACATCGGCGAGGCGAATGCCTCCGATGGCGCAAAGCGGAATGCGCACCTGGGCTTCTTGCAACCCTTTCACGATGGCGGCATAACCATCAAGGCCGAGAATAGGCGCAAGGTTCTGTTTCGTTTCGGTAAATCTGAACGGACCGACGCCCACGTAGTCCGCACCGGCTTGCTTCAATGCCAGCACTTCTTCGAGGGTATTGGCAGTGCCGCCTATGATAAATTCTTGGCCGAGCAACTGTCGCGCCTCTGCCACGGGCATATCGTGTTTGCCGAGGTGCACGCCGTCGGCCTGCACCTTTTTAGCGAGTTCCACGCGGTCATCTATAATAAAGGTTGCGCCTTGTTCCTTACACAGGGCCTGCACTTCGAGCGCGGTTGCTTCGGCCTCGGCATCGCTGGCTTCCTTCATGCGCAACTGTACCCAGCGGCAACCGCCGCGCAGGGCAAGCCTTGCGCCCTCAATGTAGGAGTAGCGGGAGGTGGCGTGCGTGATAAATTGAACTGGTACCATGAATAGTAAACGAGTATACGAGTAGACAAGTAAACAGATACAAGTTTTCGGGTCTAAAAAAGGCATGCCCGCAAAGACATGCCCTTTTTTGTTTGTTGCAAAAGTTTGCTTCGCGGGCTTATGCCTCAGCGGGAGCTTCGGCTTCTGCACCGGCTGTTTCGGCAGCGGCAGCTGCTTCAGCTTCTGCCTTAGCGGCAGCGGCGGCAGCCTTCTTTTCAGCCACTTTCTCGGCAATCTTCTCGTTCACCTTCTTTTCGGCTTCGAGTTTCTCGGCAGCAGCGGCCTTCTTGGCGGCAGCAACTTCGTTGGCAGCCTTTACAGCCTTGTTGTCCTTTGCCTTCTTCCAATCCTCGAACTTAGCCTGAGCTGCGGCCTCGTCGAAAGCGCCCTTGCGAACGCCGCCACGGAGGTGCTTCATCAGCATCACGCCTTCGCGGGAAAGGATGTTGCGAACGGTGTCGGTGGGCTGTGCGCCGCACTCTACCCAATGAAGGGCGCGTTCAAAATTCAAATCTACCGTGGCAGGGTTTGTGTTGGGATTGTACGTACCCAATTTTTCAGTAAATCTACCATCACGTGGTGCGCGAGCGTCGGCGATTACAATGCTATAGAAAGCATAATCCTTGCGACCGTGGCGCTGCAATCTGATCTTTGTTGCCATTTGTTTTGTTTGGTTTTAATAGGTTTGAATAAATGTGCTATCTCGTAGCGGCAGCAAAGTTACGCCTTTTTGCTGGTTTCTAATAGTCTTTCGCTGCGTTTTTTGCGCCTTTCTTATATGAAACCTTATTTTTTTGCTAATTTTGCGGCATTACGACCTGCACTTACATACAATATTATATATATAAGATATGACGACAATGCTTTTCCGCCGCCTCGCGCTCTCTTCCCTCACGGCCGCCGCCGCTTTCCTTCCGTGCGCCCTGCCTGCTTCGGCACAGGGCGAAGCAAGCACCGAACTCCAAAGTTATTTCCACAATGTGCTTGCAGGCAACGAGGCAATGCTGCCTGCCGACCGCGTACTCAGCCAGAGCGAATGTGCCGATGCCGCAAAGGAAGTGTGGCAGGCGTGGGTCGATGCAAATAATAATTTTGAAGAAGAAAAACTTCCCGCCCTGCAATCGCTCTACTCCGTGACGGCAGGTTCGTGGCAGTTGCCCGCAGATTTGGAAGCCAACGCCGTGATGCCGTTCTACTATGGCGCGAAGGACATCACGCAAAAGCCGGCCGACGGTTTCCCGCTCTTCCTGTCGCTGCACGGCTCGGGCGCAAAAGCCGCAGAATGGGGCAACGGCTTGCTGCTGGCACAGAAGAACGACGATGCGCCGTCGGCATATTTCATTCCCCAGATACCGAATGAGGAAAACTATCGCTGGTATCAGCGCTCCAAACTTTGGGCTTGGAACAAACTATTGCGCCACGCCTTCGTGTCGGGTGATATCGACCCGGCCGCCATCTACCTTATCGGCATTTCCGAAGGGGCATACGGCAGCCAGCGCCTCGCTTCTTTTCTCGGCGACTACCTTGCAGGCGTAGGCCCGATGGCAGGCGGCGAACCACTGAAAAACGCGCCGGCGGAAAACTGCTGCAACCTCGCCTTCAATATGAAAACGGGAGCAAACGACGGTGGCTTTTACCGCAACACGCTCACGGAATACACGCGCCAGGCACTGGATAAACTCGAAAACGACAACCCCGGTTATTTCGTTCACGACGTGCAACTGCTCGACGGTTACGCACACGTAATTCCCTACAACAAGACCACGCCGTGGCTGCTCGGATATAAGCGCAACGCCGCGCCGAAAAAGGTGATGTGGGAGAATTTCAATATGGACGGCGAGCGGAGAAAGGGCTATTATAACATACTCCTCGAAAAAGATCCCCTGTCGCCCGCTTCCCTCAACCGCTCTTTCTATACACTCAATATAGACGACGACAACAATGTTGCGCTCACCTCGCAGCGCGTGTACTACTCCACCATCGAAACCCTCGAAGGCATCGCCACGCGCTTCGTGAAAAGTTATCAGAAGATGCAGCAAGGCGTGGTACGCCTCTTCTTCGACGAGCGTTTGGTGGATATGACGAAACCTGTGAAGATCACCGTGAACGGCACGCTCTATTTCGACGGACTGCTCACCTGTCGCCTTTCCGACATGGCGGAGAGTCTCGCCGCTTTTGGCGACCCTCTGCGCATCTTCCCCGCTTCCGTAACGCTCAACTTGGCGGAAGTTCCCTCGGGCATCAATGAGGTTTCAAAAGAAGACCGTCAGGCAGACAAGGAAGACAATATATTATACGATTTGCAGGGTCGCCGCGTGACTGTTCCGCAACATGGCATTTATATTAACAAGGCTGGCAAGCGGTTTGTGAAATAATTCCTGAAATTTATACCGAAAATGTTGGAATGAGGAAAGGCTTATTTCTCAAAGAAATGATTGAGACTGCCGTGCCCCTTGCCTGAAAATAGCGCGGCGCCGCTTTCGATGGCTGCGCTGACGTAGGTCTTGGCTGCGCCGACGGCATCAGGCAAATTCATACCGCGAGCCAAGTGGGCGGCAATGGCGGAAGAAAGTGTGCAGCCCGTGCCGTGCGTGTTGCGCGAGGCTATGCGCTTGCCGGGATAGGCACGGAAAGAACCATTATAATAGAGATAATCCGTGGGCGCACCCTCGGCGTGTCCGCCTTTCAGCAGCACCGCCGCGCCGCCGCAGGCTTGGCTGAGACGATGCAGCCATTCTTTTTTCTCTTCCTCATTTCCCTCTTTATTATCCCCCGAAAAAGTGTCGGTAAATCCCGCAACGTCCGTGCCAGCCGTGCGGAGCAGAGTTTCGGCCTCGGGCAGGTTGGGCGTTACGAGCGTGGCAAGGGGCAGCAATTCCTTTTGCAAAACGGGCACGGCAGCGGCATCGAGCAGCGGCATGCCGGAGGTGGAAAGCATCACGGGGTCTACCACGGCAAACTGCGGCCTGTATTCGCGCAGCAACTTGGCGACAGCCTGCACCGCGGCGGAATTGCCGAGCATCCCCGTCTTGACCGCCACGGGCATAAAGTCGTCCATCACGGCAGCCGCCTGGCGATATACCAACCCGCCGTCCATCGCCACGCTCTCGCTCACGCCGAGCGAACTCTGCACGGTCACGGCCGTCACGGCCGCCTGCCCGTAGCAGCCTAAGGCAGCAAACGTCTGGAGGTCAGCAATGATGCCCGCGCCGCCCGAAGGGTCGAGGCCGGCAATGGTGAGACAGGGGATGAGGGATTGGGGCATATATATAATAAGTATGGGATGGATTGTCTCAAATAATTAAAAGGTCTTTGATAAAAACCATGAAAAACATCTTGCTTCGTTTGAAGCCCTGCGGGCTACGCCGCCGGTCTTAACGCCGAGCCTGTGAGCCTCACGGCTCGCGCTCGCCCTTAATCCCCGCGGCTGCGGTCGGTGCCCGCCCGCTTCAAACGTCGCAAGGTAAAAACCATTAAAAACCCGTGAGACCTTGATGCTATCTCGAAAAGCGTTGAAAATTTTCCATTGGAAACGGGTTTTTCCTGGTTTTTCCCTTGTTCTGTGTGAGGCGGGCGGAAACCGACCGCAGCCTTAGCGGAGAGAACACGAGACGAAAGTCAACAGACTTTCAGGCTCGGGGACTATCCGATAAGGCAAGCCGCAGGCCCACACAGAACAAGTGGTTTTTAATGGTTTTTATCTATATCAACCAACCAATGTTTCAGTTCAATTTATATTTAATGCCGGGCGTTTCCTTCGCAAAGTCCACAAGTTCTTTGGTCACGGCGATGCCGGGCGTTTGCGAGCGGAGCGAAACGCTGAAACTCTTGTTCGGTTCTTTTAAAGTAATATAAAGTTCCGTCTTTCCCGGTTTTTGCAGCAACGTGGTGAGTTCTTGCGTCGCAAGGGCATCGAGTTCGTCGAGATTAAGCGTAAAGGTGATGCGCTGAATCTTGTTTTCCTTCACGTCAGAAAGGAACTCGATTTTCGTGATACGCAGATCGTAGTTGCCGGGCTTCCAGTGCCGCTCCTCTACGTGGGCAGTGATGAAAAGCGAGTTGCCGATTGAGAAATATCCACTATGGCGTGCCCAGTCGTCTCCGAATAGAGCGATTTCGCCTGCTCCTTCATAGTCTTCCAGTTTTACGATACCGTAAGGCTTTCCCATCTTGGTCTGCCCCGTGCGTACGGAGGTGACGATGCCGCCCACGGTGATGTCCTTGTCTTTATAGGGGGAAATGTCGGCGAGGTCGGGGGCATGGTTGCTGCAAACGTCGGTAAGAATGATGCTGTAATCATCGAGCGGATGCCCGGATATATACACGCTGATGAGTTCGCGCTCGCGGTTAAGGCGTTCCAGCGCGCTCCATTGCTCATATTCCTCGGGGATTTCAGGCTTCGTGGCTTCCGCCATATCTGTTGCGCCAAAAAGGGAGTTTTGGCTGGTCAACAAATCCTGCTGATAGCGCACACCATAGCGCAGGAGGGTATCCATGAACACTTCGCCGCGCGAATTTTTGGCAAAGAACTGCTCGCGCTTCATGGTCTCGAAACTATCGAACGCGCCGGCGAGGGCGAGATTTTCGAGGCACTTGCGGTTGCACGCGCTAAGGTTCACGCGCTCCACGAGGTCGAAGACCGACTTGTAAGGGCCGTTTTCATTTCTTTCTTTAATAATACACTCCACCGCCGATTCGCCCACGCCCTTCACGGCTGCAAGGCCGAAGCGGATATTTCCTTCGTGATTGACGCTGAACTTGGCGTGGCTCTCGTTGATATCCGGGCCGAGCGTGCGAATGCCCATAGACTTGCTCTCGTCCATGAGCTTCATGATTTCGTTGATGTTGGAGAGGTTTCGGCTCATGTTGCCCGCCATGTATTGCGCGGGGTAGTTGGCTTTGAGGTACGCCGTCTGATAGGCCACCCACGAGTAGCAAGTGGCGTGGCTCTTGTTGAAAGCATAGGAGGCAAAGGCGCGCCAGTCGTCCCAAATCTTTTCAAGCACCTTTTCGTCGTGCCCGTTGGCCTTTCCGCCCGAGATAAATTTGGGGTACATGTGGTTCAGCTTCTCGATAAGCTTCTTACCCATCGCCTTACGCAGGGCATCGCTCTCGCCGCGCGTGAAGTTTGCAATGAGGCGCGAGAGCAGCATCACCTGCTCCTGATAAACCGTGATGCCATAGGTGTCTTTAAGGTATTTCTCCATGCACGGGAGGTCGTAGACAATGGGTTCGTCGCCGTGCTTGCGGGCAATGAATTGCGGAATGTACGCCATAGGGCCGGGCCGGTAAAGGGCGTTCATCGCAATGAGGTCTTCAAAGGTAGAGGGTTGCAGCTCGCGGAGATACTTCTGCATGCCCGCAGACTCAAACTGGAAGGTGCCGATGGTGCGCCCGTCGCAGAAGAGCTGATAAGTAGCGGGGTCGTCAATAGGTATGCGGTCGATGTCGAGTTCGATGCCGAGACTTTCCCGGATGTTTTCGAGGGCTTCCTTGATAATGGAGAGCGTTTTCAGTCCGAGGAAGTCCATCTTGATTAGGCCCGTTTCCTCGATCACCTTTCCCTCGTACTGCGTGCATTGCACCTTTTCGCCAGTGTCTTTGTCCTCGGCCGTTGACACGGGCACCCAGTCAGAAATGTTGTCGCGGCAGATGATGAAACCGCAGGCGTGGACGCCGGTGTTGCGCACGTTGCCCTCGAGCATTTTGGCATAGCGGAGGGTATCGCGCATCACGGGGTCGGGCGAACATTCCGCCTCTCGTAGTTCGGGAATGGCGGCAATGGCGTTTTTCAGATTGAGCTTAGGTGCTTTTCCGTCGGGGCCTTCGGGTAGTTTGTCGGGGATAAGCTTGCAAAGGCGGTTGGAAACGTCGAGTGGCAACTTTTGAACACGCGCCACGTCCTTTAAGGCAAGTTTCGTGGCCATTGTGCCGTAGGTGATGATATGCGCCACGTTGTCCTCGCCGTATTTCTTCGTCACCCAATTCAGCACGCGGCCGCGCCCATCATCGTCGAAGTCCACGTCGATATCGGGCAAGGAGATGCGGTCGGGGTTGAGGAAACGCTCAAAAAGGAGGTCGTATTTGATTGGGTCGATTTGCGTGATGCCGAGACAGTAAGCCACGCAACTGCCGGCGGCGGAGCCACGGCCGGGGCCTACGCTCACGTCGAGTTCCTCGCGGGCGGCGCGAATGAAGTCCTGCACAATGAGGAAGTAGCCCGGGAAACCCATCGTCTTCATGATATGCAGTTCAAACTTGATGCGCTCGGAGGTTTCCTCGTCTAACGGGTCGCCGTAGCGTTTCTTAGCGCCCTCGTAGGCGAGCTTGGCGAGATAGTCGGCTTCGAGCTTGATGCGATAGAGTTTGTCGAAGCCGCCGAGTTTCTTAATCTTTGAAAGCCCCTCTTCGCGCGACATCACGACGTTGCCGTTCTCGTCCTGCGTAAATTCATCGTAGAGCTGTTCCTCCGTGAGGCGTTGGCGGTATTGCTCTTCCGTGCCGAAGTCTTCAGGAATGGCGAAGTTGGGCATAATGGGCGCGTGGTCGATGGAATAGGTTTCTATCTTGTCGCAAATCTCGCACGTGTTGCGCAGCGTCTCAGGCAGGTCGGCGAAAATGGCGTTCATCTCTTCGCGCGTCTTAAACCATTCCTGCTTCGTGTAAAGCATGCGCGAGGGGTCGTTGAGGTCTTTGCCTGTCGAGAGGCATATAAGGCGGTCGTGCGCCTCCGCGTTTTCTTGGTTCACGAAATGGCAGTCGTTTGAACAAATCGTTTTCACGCCGTATTTCGCAGCGAGGGCGAGCAATTCTTTATTGACTTGCTCTTGCAGGGGATAGGTTTCGCGGTTGGCGTTGATGGAAGGATCGGTCACTTTGTGGCGTTGCAGCTCGAGGTAATAGTCGTCACCGAACACGCGCTTGAACCATTGCACGGCTTCCTCGGCTTCCTCAATCCTTCCTTTAAGTATCTTTTGCGGTATCTCGCCGCCGAGACAGGCCGAGCAGCAGATAATGCCTTCAGAGTAGGTTTCGAGGTCTTTGTGGTCGGTACGGGGACGCATGTAAAACCCGTCGACCCACGAGCGCGACACGATTTTTACGAGATTATGATAGCCTTTCTCGTTTTTTGCAAGGAGAATGAGGTGCCAGCCGCTTTGGTCCTGCTTGCCTTCTCGCAGGGTTTTGTCGCCGCGTCGCGCCACGTAGGTCTCGCAACCGAATATCGGCTTGAAATCGGCAATGCGCTGCTGCTTTTCGATGGTCTTGTTGAGTTCCTCCTCCTTGGCGGTGCGCTCTTCGGGCGAGAGGGCGCAGTCGGGCGCGTGGAGCGCATCGAGTTCTGCCTTTGCGGCAGCGAGCGCACCCTTGGCTTTCCCAATTACCTTCTGCGTATAATTGTAAAACTCCTTGATGCCCATCATGTTGCCGTGGTCGGTCACGGCCATGCCGCGCATCTTGTTGCCGATGGCCTTGTCTACGAGTGCGGGAATGGAGGCCTGCCCGTCGAGGATAGAATATTGGGTGTGTACGTGCAGATGTACAAAGTCTTCCATAGCGTAAAGATTTATAGATACGAAATGACCCGACTGGACGGCCGGGTCATTATAAATTTTCGGCTGCGCTCGGCAATATAAGCAAGCTCTATTGCGCTCGCTTGCACGGAACTGCCGTAATGTTATTCTTTGAATTTCGTATAGACAACGTTCAATTTCAGATTGCCGCCCGGCCCGCCTTCGATTTTCGCGGACGAGAGCCCGAGTTCGTTGCGCACGCGCTGCAGCACGTTGGTAGAACTTCCTGTCGAAGTGGCGAGGCTGCTGTATTCCGGCTTGACGGGAATGAGCACCAGTTTGTTCCAGTCTTTGTTTTCTTCTTTTGCCTCCCACGCGGCATATTTTGCCTGGCGCTGCTCTTCCGTGTCGGAAACCTCAACGCCCGCGCCGGCATCGCGCTCCTGCTTGATAATCGTGAGAAGGCGCGAGATATTGGTAAACTGATAGGCGTTCTTTGAAGTTGTAAAGAGGGTGAAATAGGACGTATTGCTGTCGGGCAGTTTGCCGTTCTCGAAGAAAGAGAACATCTCCTTTTTGCGTACCAGCAGCACGGCGGTCGGGGTGGGCAGGTTGTAGGCCGAACTATTGTCGCCGATGAATCTGCGGAACGAGATAGACGCGCCGCTGATGCTGTCAGTATAATGCTCGCCGGCTGTTATTTCATCAATGGGAAGGGTCAGTTCCGTGAAGATGCCCGACGGCGACTTGAGGTAAGTATATTCGTTTGCCGGGTCGGTCATCTCGGCGGGCACTTTGTTGCTGACGCGCGTGTTTTGCAACACCTCCTCGGTAGCGCCCATGCGCTGCATTCCGTCGACGATCGAATCCTTGCCGGCTATCGTGGTGTGGTAACGGAAGTACACGTTCATGGCCATCATGCTCGTTTGGAGCATCGAGCCGATGCCGCCGGCGGTTTTGAAATAGAAGCCGGGGCACACGTGGTGGATAAACTGGTAAGAGTTTTTGAAATATTCAGGGTGCTGGTAATATTTCTCCAACATCCATGCGCCGTAAGCAGCGGGCAGTTTCACCACGACGCTGCGATAATAAGTCGTTCCGCTGTTCACGCTTTCAGAGCGCGCGAGGTCCTTCACCGTATAAGTGAGTTCCTTTTTCACGTTCGACGTGGTGCTGACGAAGTCCTGCGGGTCGATGTTGGTGTAGTAGTTCACATTTTCCTTCATCACCTTTGCCGTGTCGAGTTCCTGCACAGAGAGTTTCATCGTTGCAAGGGAGTCGCCGTAATAAGAATCGAAATAGATGCGGATATCGCAAGAGTCGGCAATAAGGTTGCCGTTATCGTCCTGCACCATTGAGGTACGGGCGGGTAGGGTGAAGTTTTCAAAAATGTTGAACTGTGCGAGGAAGTCGCAGGTCGTCTTTGCACGTGTTTGCGGGTCGATAATGCTGCCGAGGTAGCAGGTGCTGGTGTTGGCGAGGACGGAGTCTACGCCGATAGCCTTAGAATTGACCTTAAAGACCTGCGCAGAAGTTTCTACGAAGTTATTCGACGGCATGATGTCTCCGCCGAGCGTGCCCGTGTCGTCAGTGCAGGCGGCAAGGGAGGCGAGCAGGAGCGCAAAGAGGGGAAGCAACAGATGCTTGTTCATACAATATTATATATATGTATAGCCGGGTTGGGATTCTAAGGGAAAGGGGATTATGCCTCTGCGGCAGGGGCGTCGGAAACGGCGGTGAAGAAGTCGCGGCACACGATGCCGGGCTTTTCTTCCATTTCCGCTTTCAGCAGCACGGGCTTGCCCTGACTGCGTGCTAGTTCTACGGCCTCGGGCTGCGCACCCGTTTCGCCCTCAATCACGGCATCGCTGAAGCGCACGGCAATCTCGTCGAGCGTGCAGCTGCCTGCGGTGTCGAGACCGCGCTCTTTAAGCGCGTCTTCGTTGGCCGCCTTGAAGGAGATAAGGCTTACGAGCCGCTGCATCTCGGGCAGGGAGGGCGTTTCGGCGTAAGGGCTGTAAACCACCTTCGTCCCCATGAAAGCAGGGTCTTCTGCGTATGCCGTTTTCACGAAGAAGGGCACAATGGACGTCATCCAGCCTTGGCAGTAGATGACATCGGGCGTCCAGCGCAACTTTTTGAGGGTTTCGAGCACGCCGCGTGCATAGAACACGGCACGCTCCACGTTGTCCTCATACTCATGCCCTGCGTCGTCGCGCATCATCTTGCGCTTGTGGAAATAGTCATCGTTGTCAATGAAATACACCTGCATGCGGGCCGCCGGCAAAGAGGCGACCTTAATGATTAGAGGGTGATCCGTGTCGTCGATCACGATATTCATTCCCGAGAGACGTATCACCTCGTGCAACTGGTTGCGGCGTTCGTTGATGATTCCCCAACGGGGCATAAACGTTCTTATTTCCACGCCCGCATCTTGTACGGCAGGCGGCAGTTCGCGTCCTGTCGTGGCCATAGGGCTTGCAGGAACGTAGGGTTGCATCTCCTGAGTGATGAATAAAACTTTCTTGGACATTATTACGGTTTTGATTATAGCAAAGCGCCTACTCGGTTAAATTGAGTTTAGCTTGTGCCACGTTGACTATATTATAGGAAAAATTGCGCTTTGCCTATGTTTCCGCTTGCAAAGTTACGATTTTTTTTCGTTTGATGCCCGCCGTAATTCTCCGTTAAGCCGTGCATTTTGTTAAAAAATCAGTTTTTCTGCGTTTTTCATACGTGATATGTGGCAAATTATCTGTTATTTTGCACCCCGAAACCGTTAGGGCGATACATATTATATATATAATGTGTAAGTAAACAAGTTTACGAGTAAACGAGTAGACGAGTCATGACTTCATCGGCAACAACATTCTTGTCTTGTTTCTTTGAGATTTTCGGCTGCGCTCGGCAATTTAAGTAAACTTATTGCACTCGCTTGCACGAAAATTTCCTTGTAAACTCGTTTACTCGTCTACTAAGAATTAATTTATGATGAATATTCTTACCACTCAAAGCGACATGCGTGCGGCAATGGCGGCACTGCGTGCCGGCGCCAATCTCACGGTGGGCCTCGTGCCTAC
>JALFJC010000084.1:0-17445 GCA_022775595.1 Bacteroidales bacterium
CGCCGATTGTAAAAAAATAATTGGCCAACCTTTTCCCGGGCTTTTTGAAAAACGCCCCTACTCGTGAGACCTTAGATTATTATGAGAATAAAGCAATGAGAAACGAAATATATTGGCAAAAAAGCACATACTCTGCTTGCAACATTAAATTTATACTAATAAATAAGATTTTCTTAGTACTTTGCTTTGCAAGGTACTTATCTTTTGCATACTTTTGCGGCAGATAGTTGATACTGCCCCGCGGCCGGGGGCGATTTTATTACCGATACGCTCAAGGATTATGAATGTAGACAACGCTAAATCACAGATGCGCAAAGGGATGCTGGAATACTGCGTGCTGCTGTTGCTGCGCAAGGAGCCTTCTTATGCCAACGACATCATCAACCGCCTGAAAAGCGTGGAGATGATTGTGGTGGAAGGCACGCTCTACCCTTTGCTCACCCGACTGAAAAAGGACGGGATGCTCTCTTACGAATGGCGCGAAAGCACGCAAGGGCCGCCGCGCAAGTACTACGCGCTCACTGCGCAAGGCGAATTGGCTTTGGCCGAACTCGACGGCGCATGGAACGAACTGGCACGCACCGTGGGGCTGCTCAAAGCTGAAAGCCCAGCGCGCCTCACGCTCGACGGATTTACGCCAAGCACAATATTATAATTATACACTACCTCGCATCATGAAAAAGAATATCACCATCAATATGTTCGGGTCGCTCTACGCCATTGACGAGGACGCTTACGCGCTCTTGAAGAGTTATCTCGAAAACATGCGCCGCTATTTCTCTAAAAAGGAGGGCGGCGACGAAATCGCCGACGACGTGGAGCACCGCGTGGCGGAACTTATGGAAGAATTGAAGCAAAGCGGCAAGGAAGCCTGCGACATCGACGATGTGCAGAACATCATCCACCGCATCGGCGACCCCGAGCAAATGGACTCGGGCGAAACGACCAACTCCCCCGATGCCGCCGACACAGAGTCAGAAGAAACTGATTCGGAAACGGGCGCACCGGCAAGCCCCACCGACCGCCTGACCGATTGGCTGCGCCGCCGCAGGCTCTACCGCGACGAGGACGACAAGATGCTGGGCGGCGTGCTTTCCGGGCTTTGCCACTACTTCGGCGGCACCGACCCGCTGCCGTGGCGCATCGCCATGGTGCTGCTCTGCTTCCTTAGTTTCTCCACGGTGGCCATTATCTATCTCGTGCTGTGGCTCTTCGTGCCGGCGGCGCAGACGGCCGAGCAGAAATTGCAGATGCGCGGCAAGACGGTGAACGCACAGAGCATCAACGACGAGATTATCCGCAACGCCACCGCCGCCAACCCCGCCGGTGCGTCGCAGCAAAAGGAGGCCCGCGGACGCAGCCTCATCAACACGCTGCTGCACGCCTTGGTTATCCTGCTTAAAGTTGGCGTGGCGTGCATTGTGGGCATGTTTGTCATCGGCATGTTGCTCGCGGCGTTCACGGTGCTTACCTTCGCCACCACGAGTTTCACCATTCTCACGAGTGTCAGCGATTGCGATCCCTTGCTTCCCGAAGCCCTTCATGCCATTCCCTATTCCACAGTCTCGCTTGTGGTTATTGCTTTCTGCCTGCTTGCTGCCGTGGGCATCTTGCTCTATCTGCTCGTCCGCTTCCTCACGGGCGGCACGTCGGGCAAAAGCCTCTCGCTCGGGCGCATCGTACTCCTCGTCCTCTCCTTAGTGCTCGCGCTCTGCGTGGCAGGCATCTTGGGCGGCATTTTAATGAAAAATTTCGACGATGCCCAATTCAAGGTGCTGCACGACAAGAATACGGAGAACGGCATCTATCTGGAAGCCTCCGAGCGCAACCGCCTCGCAGCGGACGGCGTTCACATCTTGAAGTTGGAAAACTGCAACAACTGGGGCGGGGTGTACGAACAGCACGAATCGTTTTTCAACGATGAAGCGGTAGACTCCCACTGGGCCTTTGTGCGCGATTTGGACAACCAACCTATGATTTTCGACCTGCAAAAGACGGTGACGCTGCCTGCCGGCAACTATCGCCTGGAAATCATCTCGCAAGCCAATGCGCCGGGCTGCTTCGGCTACACAGTTGACTCCGCCGGGGTTTACACGAACCTCGTGCCTCTGCCGGCCTATATAAAGGACGTGCCGAGCAACATCGGGAGAACGCCCTACGAACTTGCCTACACGATGGACTATTTCAAGCAGGCATATTATACGAAAGATGATTGGGATGATATAGCCGAGCGCGCCAAACGTTGGAGTTTCTCCGCCTCCCAACCTTTCCGCCACACGGGCGGCACGATTACGTTCGGCGTGACCTGCGACCAATCGAAAACGCAGCAGCCCTGCGGCAGCTGTGAATGGTGCAACGTGTGCGATATGCGCATCGTGGAAGACCGAGGGCAGTTCTTCGTGCCCGGTGCACCAGGCCAAGCGAGCGCGGTCGGCAATGCCCCGGTAATTGACACCGTCAGCGTCACGCAGCCGGCACAATCGGCGAAAACCGGCAAGAAGAATAAGAAGAAATAACCGCCATTTATGAAAATCAGCTTTATCCTCTTTGCCAGCCTCATGCTCCACGCCGCCAGCCTCTCGGCACAAAGCAAATTCGTGGAGCGTTCCACGGACGTGCTATGCCTGGCACCCTCTGCCACGGGCCTTATCAAGGCGATTGCAGAGAAGGACAAGAAAGGCATCTTGCAGCTCGGACTCAGCACTGCCACTACGCTCGCCATCAACTACGGGCTGGAGGCCGTCATCAAGAAAGACCGCCCCGACGGCACAGGGCATCACGCTTTCCCCAGCACGCACACGGCTGTGGCTTTCGACGGCGCATCGTTCCTGCTGCGCCGTTACGGCTGGCAGTGGGGCGTGCCTGCTTACGCCGTGGCCGCTTACGTGGCGTGGGGGCGCACTTACGCCAAACGCCACGACTGGTGGGACGTGCTCGGCGGTGCAGCCATCGGCGCGGGCGCAGCATTCATCTACACCCGCCCCTTCGTGAAAAAAGCAGACGTAAGCATCGCCCCGGCATCGTTCGGCGACGGCGGGGGCATCAGCATGGTTGTGAATTTCTAAGTTTTAAGAAACGATACAATAAACGGCGGCCCAGTGGCTCACAGAACCGAGGAGGACGAAGATGTGCCAAATGCCGTGGAAATAGCGGCGGTCATCGTGGGCAAAGAAATAAGTGCCGCTTGTGTAGAAAATGCCTTCTGCCAAAATCCAAAGCAGCGACGGCAGCGACATCTTGCTCACCACGGGCTCCGCGATAAAGACAACCGACCAGCCCATGGCGAGATACAAAGAAAGTGAAAGCTTCGGGTAACGGCCCAAGGCTTTCACTTTATATATTATGCCTGCAACGACCACCGCCCACAGCAATCCGAACACAGTCCAACCCAGTGCGCCGCCCACTACTCCGATGCAGATGGGCGTGTAAGAGGCGGCAATCATCACGAAGATGCCGCAGTGGTCGAAGATGCGCAGCACGCTTTTGGTCTTGCCGGGCAGCCACCAGTGGTAAAGGGTGCTGCAAGCGTACATGAGCAACATGCCGGAGGTGAAAAACGTCACGCCGAAGGCATGCTGCCAGTTCTGCCGGTAGCCGTAGCGGATAATGACCCATGCCACCGAGAGCGTGAACACCACGCCCGCCAAGTGCGTCAGCGTGTTGAAGATTTCCTCGCGGCTGCGGCGCGATAGTTTTTTCAGTTCCATTGAAAGTCGGGCAGCAAGGCATTGCCTTTTAGCAGCCTATGCAGAAGAAGTAGAGCACGGCGGCGGGAATGGCGAGGAGGGCGGAGTCGAAGCGGTCGAGCATGCCGCCGTGTCCCGGCAGGATATTGCCAGAGTCTTTGATGCCCAGTTGGCGTTTCAAGAGGCTCTCTACGAGGTCGCCCCACGTGCCGAAGACGCAGACGGTAAGCGCGAGGCCTATCCAATAAACCAGTTCCATCTTCCCCGGGCAAAGGGCGTTGATAATGACAGCTGCCGCGATGCAGAGCAGTCCGCCGCCGATGCTGCCCACCCACGACTTTTTAGGCGATACGCGTTCGAAGAGCTTGGCGGGGAAATAGCGGCTCAGCAGGCTGCCGCAGCAGTAGGCACCCGTGTCGCTCGTCCAAAGGAAGATGAAGACGGAGAGCGGGAAAATCCACTCGAAGGCCGTCTGCCCTGTCACCGCATCGTAGCGGAACGCCAGCACGTTGAGCATGGCGAAGCCTAAGGCGATGTACACCTGCGCCGCGAAGGCGAACGCCCAGTTGCGCAGCGGGTCTTTGTGCTGCAAATAGAGTTCTTCGATGAGCAGGTACATCAGCGAGAGCAGATAGGGCACGAAGGCGCGGCTCGGGGTGAAGTCGCCGCAGAAGCCGGCGAAGGCGAAAAAGAGGTACGTTCCTGCCGCTGTGGTGATGAGGCGGTTCACGTTTGCGCCGGCGTGATTGTTCACGATGCCCGTAAACTCCCAGAGGGTGAGTGCCGTGATGAGGCCGAAGAGCGCGGTGAACGTGACGGGCGAGTAGACGGTGCCGCCTACGAGGGCTGCCACGAAGAGCACGCCCGTGAGGGTGCGTAATACGAGGTTATTCATGGTCGTTTTGTTTTGCTTTTTCTCGCTCGGCAATGAGCTGTTCCACTTCTTCGTTGGTGAGCACGTCCTTTTCTTCGCCGTCGGCAGGCGCGTCGGCGGCCTGCGGCGCGGCTTGCTCGGTTTTTTCCTTTTCTTCCTCTTCCATGAGGATATCTGCGCGGCTCTTCCAGGGACGTTTGCCGAAGATGCGCTCCACGTCCTCCGTGAAAATCACTTCGCGGTCGATGAGCAGCTGTGCCAACTGCCCGTGCTTGTCGGCGTTGTCCGTGAGGATCTGCTTGGCACGTGCATACTGTTCGCCGACAAGGCGGCTCACTTCCGCGTCGATCTTCTCAGCGGTTTTTTCAGAATAAGGCTTAGTGAAATTGTATTCCTGATTATTGTAGTAGCAAAGGTTGGAAAGCTCGCTGCTCATGCCGAGGTAAGCCACCATGCCGTAGGCACGCTTCGTCACGCGCTCCAAGTCGTTGAGTGCGCCCGAGGAAATATGTCCGGTGAATACTTCTTCGGCAGCGCGGCCGGCGAGCGTGGCGCAAATCTCGTCGAGCATCTGCTCTTTCGTGGTGATGTTGCGCTCTTCGGGCAGATACCATGCCGCGCCGAGGGCTTGTCCGCGCGGCACGATGGTCACCTTCACCAGCGGGTTGGCGTATTGCAGTAGCCACGACACGGAAGCGTGTCCTGCCTCGTGGATAGCGATGCTGCGCTTCTCGTCGGCGGTCATCACCTTCGAGGTCTTTTCGAGTCCGCCGATGATGCGGTCCACGGCGTCGAGGAAATCCTGCTTGCCCACGTGGCTGCGGTTGTGGCGGGCGGCGATGAGTGCCGCCTCGTTGCACACGTTGGCGATGTCTGCACCCGAGAAGCCCGGCGTTTGCCGCGCGAGCATATCCACGTCGAGGTCATCGGCGAGTTTAAGCGGGGCGAGGTGCACCTTGAAAATAGCCACGCGCTCCGAGAGTTCGGGCAGGTCCACGTGGATTTGGCGGTCGAAGCGTCCGGCACGGAGCAAGGCAGGGTCGAGAATTTCCACGCGGTTGGTGGCTGCGAGGATAATCACGCCTGAGTTCGTGCCGAAGCCGTCCATCTCCGTAAGCAGCTGGTTGAGCGTGTTTTCGCGCTCGTCGTTGCCGCCGAAGGCGGGATTTTTGCCGCGGGCACGGCCTATGGCATCTATTTCATCAATAAATATAATACAGGGGGATTTCTCCTTGGCCTGGCTGAAAAGGTCACGCACGCGGCTCGCGCCCACGCCGACGAACATTTCGACGAAGTCTGACCCCGACATGGAGAAGAAAGGTACGTCGGCCTCGCCGGCCACTGCCTTTGCCAAGAGGGTCTTACCCGTGCCCGGAGGGCCAACGAGCAGTGCGCCCTTGGGAATCTTGCCGCCCAGTTCGGTGTATTTCTTGGGATTTTTGAGGAAGTCCACAATCTCGCGCACTTCCTGCTTGGCGCCTTCTTGTCCAGCCACGTCCTTAAAGGTGACGTTGGTGCCCTGCCCGTTCTTGTCGAAGAGTTTGGCCTTGCTCTTGCCCACGCTGAACACGCCGCCGCCGGCACCGCCGCCCATGCGGCGCATCATGAAGAACCACAGGAACACGAGCAGTATGATGGGCAGGAAACTGCTCAGCAGGCGCAGGAAGAAGCTGTCGCTCTCGCGATACTTCACCTTGCCCTTGAAGTTCTCGGAGAGGTAGTCGTCGAGGCGGTCGATAGAACCGTATTTAGCCGAGACGGTGGGCTGCTTGCCCACGCGGTCGGTGCCTGCCTTGAACACTTCGCGTATGTGTTCGGGGCGTATCGTCATGCTCACCTCGCCGGCAGTCTTGTCAATGACGACTTCCGTGCCGTAGTTGTTGGCCACGTAGGTTTTGAACGAAGTGTAGTCCACCTCTTTGTTTGCTCCGCCGCTGCTGTCGTTGCCTTGGAAGAGCATGAAAGCGAGGGCGGCAATGACTGCGATGTAGAGCCAGCTGAGGCTGAACTTCGGCATGTTGTTTTTCTTGCCGCCGGGGATTTTATTGTTGTTTGTATCCATTATTGATTGTATTATAGTAAACGAGTTGACAAGTAAACGAGTAGACGAGACAGAAATGTCGTACTAATTATATATTAGAATAGTTACTTGTCTTGTTTCCTCGTATACTCGTTTTCTTGTTTACTAACTCATCAAGAGGGGAAAGGATGTATTTAATCCAAATCGGGAATGCTTTGCACGGGCGCGTCGTGCCAGAGGTGCTCGAGGTCGTAATGCTCGCGGGCATCAGGGAGGAACACGTGCACCATCACGGTGCCGTAGTCCAGAGCCACCCATTCGGCGTTGGCCTTACCGCACACGGCGGCGGGTTTTTCGGCGGCGTGCTTGCGTGCGAACTCTTCCACGCTGTCGGCCACGGCTTCCACCTGCTGCGGCGAGCCTCCGGTGCAGATTACGAAGTATTTGCAAGGCGCTGTGTCGATGCTGCTGAGGTCTGCCACACTGATGGCGCGGCCTTTCTTTTCTTGTATGCCTTCGATGATTGCTTCTACCAGATTTTTTGTTTCTGTCATTTTGTCTTGTCTATATATATAATATTGTGTATGTGCAAAAGAGCACTTCTCTGCTAAGGAAGTTGCAAAATGCGTGCCGCAAAGTTACGAGGTTTTATCCGATTGCAGCCGCCCGCGCTCGGAAAACTCCGCGTTTTTTCAGTTTTTTAGGGAGATTTGCACGGCAGAAAAGGGCATTTACTCCTTATTCATTTATCGCTCCGCCCTTTTTACATCATTGTAATACATTTGGAACACAATCTTTACAAAGAGAGGCGAACTTTGCAGCGTAAAAAAACAATAGGTATATTTATGATTTTTAGAAAAAACAACAGAGTTCTTGTTCTTTTGATTTTGATGATGATGACCGCCTCGCTCCGTGCCGCCGCCCCCGCCGCCTTTCGCGGCCGCGTGGTGGATGCCGGCACGGGCGAATGGCTCATCGGCGTCACGGTAAAGGTGATGCCGCAAGGACCTGCCGTACAAACCGACGAGCACGGCGTGTTTGTCGTGCCGCTGGAGCGCGGCGAGAAGCGACTGAAACTGCAATTCACTTATCTGGGCTATAAGCGCCTCGAGCAAACCGCCGAGCGTCCCGATGTAGATACGCTCACCGTGTTCCGCCTCGAGCCTTTGGAGTCGATGCTCGGCACAGCCACGGTGAAGGCGCAGGCGCAGCGCAACACGGAGGTGGCGATGGTGAACATCGAGCGCCACAGCCTCGTGGTGCAGAGCGGCGTATCGGCGGCGCAGATTGCCAAGACGCAGGACAAGGACGCCTCCGAGATTATCCGCCGCGTGCCCGGCATCTCCGTCATCGACAAGAAGTTTGTCATGGTGCGCGGTTTGTCGCAGAGATATAATAATGTATGGATCAACGGTTCGGCAGTGCCATCGAGCGAGGCCGACCAGCGCGCTTTCTCCTTCGATGTCATTCCCTCCTCGCAGGTAGACAACTTGCAAATCGTAAAGTCGCCCGCGCCGGAATATCCTGCCGATTTCAGCGGCGGCTTTATTAAGATTGAGACGAAAGAGGTGCCCAACCGCAACACGGCGAGCCTATCGATCGGGGTGTCGGTGAACGACCGCACGCACTTCCGCGACTTTTTCTCGACCATGAGCAGCGGCACGGACTTCCTCGGTTTCGACAACGGCTTGCGCGGGCTCACTTCTGGCATCGATACGAAGCTACAGCCGCTTGCCGTGGCCGACGATGCGGTAAGTCCCCTGAGCGGCGGGCTCTGCAACGACTGGCGCGTGCGTAAGCGCGGCTTCCGCCCCGACCTCAATTTCTCCGCCGACATCAACCGCTCGCGCGAGACGGACAAGGGTGCGCTTTGGGCCGTGCTTGCCTCTCTCAATTATTCCAACACGCGGACTACCTACGCGCCTATGGAGAACGCACTCTTCGGCGCATACGACCTCACGCACGATTGCAGCGTCTTCATGCACCGCTACACCGACCGCCAATATTCTGAGGACACACGCCTCGGCGCAATGCTCAATCTCACGTTCGTGCCCGCCGGCAAGAAGGGGCGCTATGAATGGAAAAACATCTTCAACCAGCTCGGCAAGACGCGCTACACCGACCGCACGGGCGTCGATGCGCAGAGCAACGCTGCGCGTGAGGCTGAATATTATTACAGCAGCCGCACGGTCTACAACACGCAACTAACGAGCAAACTCGCCCAAGGCGCACACTCGCTCGACTGGAGCGTGGGCTATGCTTTTGCCAACCGCAACCTGCCCGACCGTCGCCGCTACGTGCTGAACGACCAGTACGAAACGGGCAACATCGAGCTTTACACGGCCAACGACATCAACCGCGAGTTTACTTTCCTTAAAGAGCACATCGGCTCTGCCGCGCTCAATTACCGCTTCAAGTTTTGCGAGGGCAAGAAGATAGAACCCGAACTCCGCGTGGGCGGCTATGGCGAATACCGCAGCCGCGACTACCGCACGCGCAGCTTTATCTACGGTTTCAACCCTGTAGCCAACGATCTCCCTTCTGATTTCCGTAATTCCATTCCCTGGCTTCTCGGCGAGGAGGAATACCTTGACGAGCAGGGCTTTTATATGCTGGACGACACGAAGATGCGCAACGACTATCAGGGCCGCCGCCTCAACGCCGCAGGCTATGCAGGCCTATCGCTCCCCATCGGCGCGGTGAACATCTACGCCGGCGTGCGCTTCGAGCACGACCGCATGGAGCTCATCAGCAACACGCGCGACTATGAGAAAAGCCCGATGAGCAAGTTTTTTGAAGACAACGACTTCTTCCCCTCGTTCAACCTCACCTGGCGGCTGCCCAAAGAGCAGCAGCTCCGCGCCTCCTACGGGCGCACCATCAACCGCCCCGAGTTTCGCGAGGTCAGCCCCTCCGTGTTCTACGACTTTGACCTGCCTGGCTCTGTTCAGGGCAACACGAACCTGCGCTCCTGCCACGTGGACAATGCCGACCTGCGCTACGAATGGTATCCCGCCAAGGGCGACGAGATTTCGCTCGCAGCATTCGTAAAGAACTTCAACGACCCGATAGAATGGACCTACACCGTGGCCGGCGGCACCGACCTCGTATATTCTTATCAGAATGCCGACCGCGCCATCAGCCTCGGGCTCGAGCTCGACGTGCGCAAAAACCTCGGTTTCATCGGCTTGAAAGACTTCACGCTTCTCTTCAACGGCTCGCTCATCAAGAGCCGCGTGTTCTTCGAGGACGGCTCGCGGCAGAAGAACCGCCCCATGCAGGGACAGTCGCCCTATCTCGTGAATTGCGGCATCTTCTACGAACATAAGGGCTGGGAAGCCACCGTGCTCTACAACCGCATCGGCAAGCGCCTCATCGGCGTGGGACGCAGTCTCGGCACCACGGGCGACCAGAGCGTGAATATCCCCGACTCTTACGAAATGCCGCGCAACGCGCTCGACCTCTCCTGCGCCCGCACGTTTGGCAAATGGCGCCTGCGCCTCGGTGTGAAGGACGTTTTAGCCGAGAAGGTGGTGTTCAAGCAGTTCAACGACGTAACCCTTGTCGACGGCACGCAGCGCAGTGTCCAAGAAGTGACGCGCAGCTACCGCCCCGGACGCTCGTTCAGCCTCTCGGCATCGTATAAGTTCTGAGAGTAAACGAGTATACAAGTAAACGAGTAAACAAGACAAGTTACTCATATAAATTTATATTTTACGAAACATCTCTGTCTCGTCTACTCGTCTACTCGTCTACTAAAAACAACAAACCCAGGGCGCATATCCGCCCCATACTATCAACCAATCTATCTAAATTATGAAAGGAAAAACGTTTTGTTTCCGAGTGGCCTTCGCGGCCTTAACCCTCTGCTCCGCCGCTTTCTTCTGCGCGTGCAGCGACGATGACGACAACAACCAAGACACCGGCAACGGCGGACAAACTGCTGAGCGCAACTGGAGCGAGGACAACGGCGTGAAAGCAGCCGACAACCTGCTCTTCGACGGCAACTTTATCGGCAACGGCGACCAAGAGTTCGTGTTCAAAGGCAAGCAAACCCTCAAAAAGGGCACGTATACCCTGCGCGGCTGGGTATATATCGCCAACGGCTCTGAACTGACCATCGAGCCAGGCACCGTGATCCGCGGCGACAAGAAGACGAAGGCAGCCCTCATCGTAGAGCGCGGCGGTAAACTCTGGGCTCGCGGTACAGCCAACGCACCTATCGTCTTCACCTCTGCTGCCGAAAAGGGCAACCGCAAGCCCGGCGACTGGGGCGGCCTCATCATCTGCGGCCAGGCTCCCCACAACGCTGGCGAGGCACAGATCGAAGGCGGCCCGCGCACGAAGCACGGCGGCGAAAATCCTGCCGACAATTCCGGCGCGCTCAGCTACGTGCGCATCGAATTTGCCGGCTATCCCTTCCAGACCAACAAGGAGATCAACGGTCTCACGCTCGGCTCTGTGGGCAGCGGCACGCGGCTCGACCACATTCAGGTGTCCTACTCCAACGATGACTCTTTCGAGTGGTTCGGCGGCACGGTCAACGCTAAGTATCTCGTAGCCTACAAGGGCTGGGACGACGACTTCGACACCGACAACGGCTTCTGCGGCAACGTGCAGTATGGCCTCGTAGTGCGCGACGGACATATTGCCGACGGCAGCCAGAGCAACGGTTTCGAGAGCGACAACGATGCCAGCGGCTCCACCGCTTCTCCCTTCACCGCCGCCACATTCAGCAACATCACCTTCATCGGTCCGAAGTACACCGAGGGTTTCGCCAACAACAGCACGTTTATCAACGGCGGCTCTTATTTCCCCAACAACGGCAGTGCCCTCGGCAAGTTCCAAAGCGCCATGCAAATCCGTCGCGGCTCGCGCCTCAACTGCATCAACTCTATCGCAATGGGCTGGCCCATCGGCCTGATTATCGACGGCGAAAAGGGCAACACGGTCGATGCCGCCAAGGCCGGCAGCATCAAGTTGCAGAACATCTGGTTTGCCGACATGGACGTAACGGGCAGCGATGCCAACAAGATTTACGAAGACGTGCTCTACGATGCCCGCAACAAGCAGGTGCTCGATGCCAACCGCCAGTCCTACTCCTCCGAGTTCTTCCTCGCACAGGCAGGCAACAAGCTTTCCAACGCCGGCGAAATGCTCCTTGGCGGCACGCTGCTGCCCGGCGTGGGGCAAGGCTTTTTGCCCCTCGCCGGCAGCCCGCTGCTGAGCGCAGCCTCATTTGCAGGCGCACCCGCAGGCCTCGACCAGGTAAACTTCATCGGTGCCTTCGGCACGGACAACTGGCTCAACGGCTGGACGAACTTCGACCCCAACAACGTCGACTATTAAGCCTTTATAGAGCGATATAGGTATTAGATTATTTTAGGCGGACGTGCTAAAAAGCGCGTCCGCCCTTTATTTTTTATGTGCGTCCTATGGAAGTAAGGGCTTGGGGCGGGCGTATCGGAATAAAAGATTTGGGCGGGCTTACAGCCCGCCTCAATTATATGCCACCTAACTTATGAATTGCGGCCCTAATCTTGAAACTTTGAATTTTCAGCAATATATTTTTTACTATCAAGGAGATATTTTTTCCTTTCTCTTGGATATTTTTCACTGTCTGCGCAGAAAAAGTTTGTTACAAACTTTCTAACAAGCGTTACAAAGTTTGTAACAAAAACTTTCTTATAGGACAGGAAAAATTTTCAGGCAGACAGTGAAAAATATCTGCCTGAAAATAAAAAACATCTCGGAGCAAGTCGCGACGCTCTGCGCAGGGCGTTGGCTGCAAGACGGTATGAAAACAATAAAAAATATGGGCTGCGCCAAACGATGACGCAGCCCATGGCTATGGTTACAATGAAAAACTTACTTATCGCAGGCACTTATTTATTCTCTTCGAGGGTGCAGATGCTCACGCGGTTCCAGTCGGGTTCGGAGAACATATTGCCCACGCCCTGTCCTTCGGCAGAGATGCGCTCTGCACCAATCTTGTATTTCTCAACAAGGATGGTCTTCACGGCTTCTGCGCGTGCCTTGGCAATCTTGGCGTTGATTTCGGCACTGCCCTCGGGCGAAGCGTAGCCCTTGATGCTTACGGTAGCCTCGGGGTGGTTTTTGAGGAAGGTGGCCACGCGCTCAACGTTGGGGAGTTGGGCGGGATCGACGGTGTACTTGCCTTGGCGGAACGTCACGGTCTGTTCCATGGAACTGGAATGTGTGTTCTTCGTGATGTATTCCGTAGTGGGTTTGCGATTTTGGCAATCGGTGAGTGCCTGATTGGTAGCAGCGAGTTGGCGTTGCAGTTCGCCTATGGTGTTGTTTGCCCTGGCGAGTTGGCCTTCCTTGTCGCTCACCGCGTCGCGGAGGTCGTTGATCTTTGCGTTCAGGCCGTCCACTTCTGCCTGGTCGTAGGTGCGCACCTTGGTGAAGTAGTGCTTGCCAGTCCAGTTCTTGAAGTGATAGGTCACGCCTGCCATGAGTTCGATGGCGCTCTTATTTACGTCGTAGGCAAGATAAGAGTCGGAGCGGCCGGCCTGCAGGTTGTAGACGATAGAAGGCTTCACGGCGATGGTCCATGCCTTCTTCTGACCCACGTTGAAGTTGAAGTTGACGCCCAGTTTGGAGGTGAGGAAGTTGTCGTCGCGCTTTACGGCGGCCTTGTAGTATTCACGTCCCCAGCCTGCGCCTACTACGGCTTCCATTTCAAAGACGCGGGGCACGCCGTTATAACCGCCGAAGAGGTTGAAAAGGTTGATTTTACCGAGCAGGCTGATGTTGTGCGCGTCAACAGCAAGGCGGCTGTCCGTAATGTTGTGCGCCATCGTGCCTTGCACTGCGAGGCCGAAGCCAGGCGTGATTTGCTTGGTGATTTCAAGGCCGTAAGAGGGGCGCATGTTGCTCCAAAAAGCAGAATGCGTGGTGGGCGTGATGCCGCCGCCTACGAGGCCGATGGACCAGTTGTCGAAAAATCGGCTGTGCTCCATTGCCTTTTGGGCGTTCGCTGCTGCCGTGCCGACGAGGCCGGCAACCAAAAGGGTAAAAATCTTTTTCATGTTACTCTATATTTATTGGATGATACTTTTAGAGTGCGCCAGGCAAAATATCAAGCCATAAAGCGCAGACTCCCTTAAATATATGGCGCAAAAGTACAACAATAAAATCATTTTCACCTGTTATAATGGTTGAAAAGGCACTAAAAAGGTAAAACTTTCAGAGTTATGGGACGCTTTTTAACGGAGAAATAGGTATTTCCGCTGTTTTTTACAGATAGTTTCCGCCCTAATTTGCGCTTTTCATAGCAGATGTTTTGCGGAATATCGGCACAATACGCGCGTTATTACAACAAAATATCCTACTTTTGCAGATAATTTCATATTGTCAAATAAACAAACATACACAATATTATATATATACATCATGGAAAATAAAGAAAACCAGGACGGGCAACTCAAAATAGAACTTACGCCCGAGGTGGCAGAAGGCATCTATGCCAACCTTGCCATTATCACCCATTCAAGCGCCGAGGTGGTGCTCGACTTTATCCGCGTGCTGCCGGGTCTGCCCAAGGCTAACGTGAAAAGCCGCATCGTGCTGGCACCCGAGCACGCCAAGCGCCTGCTCTTCGCACTGCAAGACAATATCGTGAAATACGAAAAGCAATTCGGCACCATCAATCTGCCGGGCGGCAATCCCCAGCAACCGGGAGGACGCACAGCCACGCCCTTTGGCATTCCCGAAGGCAACGCATAATCATATATTTTAGTAAACAAGTAAACGAGTATACGAAGAAACAAGTATACGAGTGTGATTAAGAACGACAACATAGACAACAACAGACAACTCCAAGTCTGACAATTCTGCGCAAAATATGACGACAACTTAGACAACCGGGCGTATTTTATACGCCCTCCTCGCACGCAGGAAGACAACTGAAAGTTGTCGAAAGTTGTCCCAGTTGTCGTCAAAACAAAAGCAAGCAATACAAAAAAGTTGTCAAGAGTTGTCTAAGTTGTCGCAAAATAAAAAAGCATCCTTTAGTCTACTCGTCTACAAAAAAGCACCAAGCAATATGACTGCCAACGAAATACGCGAAGCCTACAAGAAGTTCTTTGAATCGAAAGGACATCTCATCGTGCCCTCCGCACCAATGGTGATCAAAGACGACCCTACGCTGATGTTCACCAATGCCGGCATGAACCAGTTTAAGGATATCATTCTCGGCAACACCGAACCGAAATGCCGCCGACAGACCGACTCGCAAAAATGTCTGCGCGTAAGCGGCAAGCACAACGACCTCGAAGAGGTGGGCCACGACACATATCACCACACAATGTTTGAAATGCTCGGCAACTGGAGTTTCGGCGACTACTTCAAGGAAGAAGCCATCACGTGGGCGTACGAGTTTCTCGTGGACGTGCTGAAAGTCAACCCCGAGCACCTTTACGTCACCGTTTTCGAGGGTTCAAAGGAAGAAGGTCTCGAACGCGACAACGAAGCCGCCGCCATCTGGGGACGCTTCTTCCCTGAAAGCCACATCATCAACGGCAATAAGCACGACAACTTCTGGGAAATGGGCGACACCGGCCCTTGCGGTCCGTGCTCCGAGATACATATCGACAGCCGCACGCCCGAAGAGCGCGCCGCCGTGCCGGGAGCAGAACTCGTGAACAAGGACAATCCGCAGGTCATCGAAATCTGGAACCTCGTGTTCATGCAGTACAACCGCAAGGCCGACGGCTCGCTCGAGCCGCTGCCGCATAAGGTGATCGACACGGGCATGGGTTTCGAGCGACTGGTGCGCGTGATGCAGGACAAGCATTCCAACTACGACACCGACGTATTCCAGCCCATCATTAAAAAGATTGGCGAACTCTCCGGCTATACCTACGGCGAAAAAGAAGAGACCGACGTGGCCATGCGCGTAGTGGCCGACCACCTGCGTGCCATTGCCTTCTCCATTGCCGACGGGCAACTGCCCTCGAACGCCAAGGCAGGCTACGTGATCCGCCGCATCCTGCGCCGCGCCGTGCGCTACGCCTACACGTTCCTCGGCCAGCGCGAAGCCTTCCTCTACCGCCTCCTGCCCACCCTCGTGGCAGAAATGGGCGGAGCCTATCCCGAACTGCCCGCGCAGCAGACACTCATCGGCCGCGTGATGAAAGAAGAGGAAGAGTCCTTCCTCCGCACCCTCTCGACAGGTATCTCGCTGCTCGAAGGCGTGATTGAGCAGACCGTGAAGGCAGGCCGCGACACCGTGGACGGCGAAAAGGCATTCACCCTCTTCGATACGTACGGCTTCCCCCTCGACCTCACGCAACTTATCTGCTCCGAGAAGGGCCTGAAAGTGGACGAAGCCGGCTTCGACGCCGAGATGCAGAAACAGAAGGAACGCGCCCGCAACGCTGCCGCCGTGGAAACGGACGACTGGGTGGTGCTCGCAGAAGGCGAAACGCAGTTCGTGGGCTGGGACGCCCTCGAAGCCGAAAGCCGCATACTGCGCTACCGCCGCGTGCAGCAGAAGAAGCAGACCTATTACGAACTTGTATTGGACACCACGCCTTTCTACGCCGAAATGGGCGGACAGGTGGGCGACCGGGGCACGCTGCAAAGCGAGACCGAAACGGTGGAAATCTTCGACGTGAAGCGCGAGAACAATCTGCCCATACATCTCACTAAAAAACTGCCCGCCAATCCTGCCGCCGCCTTCCATGCCACGGTGGACGTCGAGGCACGTCATGCCAGCGAAGCCAACCACACTGCCACGCACCTGCTTGACCAGGCCTTGCGTGAGGTGCTCGGCACGCACGTTGAACAGAAAGGCTCGCTCGTAACGCCCGACTACCTGCGCTTCGACTTTTCGCATTTCCAAAAGGTAACGCCTGAGGAACTGCGTGAGGTGGAGCGGATTGTGAACCGCCGTATCCGCGAGGACATTCCTATGCAGGACCACCGCGATGTGCCTATCGAAGAAGCCAAGCAACTCGGTGCCATCGCCCTCTTCGGCGAGAAATACGGCGACCGCGTGCGCGTGGTGCAGTTTGGCAAGAGCGTTGAATTTTGCGGCGGCTGCCACGCCAAGAGCACCGGGCGCATCGGCATGGTACGCATACTCTCCGAGAGCAGTGTAGCCGCCGGCGTGCGCCGCATCGAGGCCATCACGGGCAAGGCCGCCGAGGAAAGCATCTATGCGCAGGAGGACATCTTGCGCGGGTTGCAGAACTTCTTCGCCGGCGCAAAGGACCTCACGGCTGCCATTAAGAAAACCATCGAGGAAAACGACGGACTGAAGCGTCAGGTGGACGACTTCGTGAAAGAGCGCGTCACCGCCCTGCGCGACCGCCTCGTGCGCAACGCTACGGAGAAGGGCGGCGTGAAAGTGCTCAACGCCGTGCTCTCTGCCAACATCGCGCCCGATGCCGTCAAGGACCTCGCATTCCAAATCTCCGGCATGCTGCCCGAAGACATGCTTTGCGTACTCGGCAGCACCTTTGAGGGCAAGCCGCTCCTCACGGTGATGATCAGCAAAAACCTCGTGGAAGGACGCGGCTGGCACGCCGGCAACATGGTGCGCGAGGCTGCCAAACTCATCAAGGGCGGCGGCGGTGGTGCGCCCCACTTCGCCACGGCCGGCGGCAAGGACGCTTCCGGCTTGGAGCAGGCTGTAAGCCACGTGCTCGATATGGCCGGCATTTAATTTGTTTCTAAAAAAACATATATAAAGGAAAGGGGCTGTGTCAAAATTGGCGCAGCCTCTTTGTTTTGTAATATATTGAAAACCATAAAACAAAGCCCTGACTTTCACAAGCCGGGGCTTTGTCATGTCAAAAAGTTTTTGTACCTTTATGACAAATAACAAATTACAT
>JALFJC010000161.1:0-16798 GCA_022775595.1 Bacteroidales bacterium
GAACTTCTCTACAACTTCCTTCTTGGCGTTGGAATATTCGTCCGTGCCGATGTGTACGCGCTTGCCGCGGAAAACGGGCTCCTTGCCGCCGAGGTATTCGTCGAAGAGCGCGTCCATAAACTTATAGGTCTCGGGATTGAAGAGATCGAGGTGGTCTGCGCCGTACTCCTTGCTGGCCAGTTCGGGCTTGTAGTGGGTGAAGGCGAGCGAGTGCGCCGGGCTGTCTATTTCGGGAATGATTTCCACGCCTTGCTGCTCTGCCCACTTTTGCAGGTCGATAAATTCCTGCTTCGAGTAAGAGCCATCTTTTGCCGTAAGGCCGGGATAAGTGTCGCTCTGTAAGCGGAAAGCGGCCTGCGTCTTGCTCCAATCGTCACCAAAGAACTGCTTGAAGCCGTTGTCGTTGAGGTGAATTTGCAGCGTGTTCATCTTGTAATAGGCCATGATGCTCACGAGGTTGCGCAGGTAGGCCATGGGAATGTACTTGCGGCCGCAGTCAATCATGAAGCCGCGCAGGGGATACTGCGGCACATCTGTAGCCACGCCCTTGGGGAGGCTGGCTGCGCCGTTTTTGTCGCAGATTTGCAGCACGGTGCGCGTGGCCCACTGCAAGCCCTGTATCGTTGCGGCGTGCAGACTCACGCTCTGCCCCACCGTCATGCGATAGCCCTCCTTGCCCAGTTCGGAAGCGGGTTTGAGGGTAAGGGTGATGTCGCCCGCTTTGGGCTTGCCCTTTGCCACTACCATCGTTTTGCCAGTGATTTGGCGGAATTGCAGGGCAAAGAGTTCGGCGAGATTGTTGAGGGCAGCGGATTTGCTGGTCACGATGACGCGCCCGGAAAGTTCGAGCGTGCCTTCCGCGCCTTGCCATTCTGTGAGCTCGGGCACAGTGAAAGGTTTTGGGTTCACGTTCTGTGCCTTTGCGGCTGGCAGCAGAAGAAACCCGGAGAGCAGCAGGGCAAACAGCCCCGCCATACGTTTGTTCTTTTTCATCATATCAAGATAGATTTAAGGTGTCATATTTATCAAAAATTCTCTTCGTCAAAATCGAGATGCGCCTCGACGAACGGAGTAAGTTCTTCAAGCGTGAAGTCGCCAATGCCTTCTTTTCTGGCCTTGGCGGCGAGGTATTCGCACACAGCGTCGATGTTGATGTCGACAAAGCCGTTTTTGTCCGGCTCGGCATCGAGCACGCCGCTTTCGGCATAATATTCCACAGCGAGGTCGAGGAAATAATAAATCACATCTTCCGGGAACTTCTCTTTGAGTTCTTCGGGCAAATGCTCTTGTATGTATGCCACGGCACGCGCGTCTTCGGCGGCGTCTGCCAAGAGTTCTTCTTCTAAGGATGACATAATTTCTTTTTGAAAAAAATGAAAAGCACCAAGCCATACGCTTTGCAGGCAGCGTAAGGTTTGGTGCGGATAGATTAGCCTTGATTACAGCAGGGCGTTGATTTTCTCAACGAACACGCTCTTGGGGGCTGCGCCCACGTGGCGGTCTACTACTTCGCCGTTCTTGATAAACAGCACGGTGGGCACGTTGCGGATGCCGAACTTTGCGGTGAGTTCGTCGCACTCGTCAACGTCGCAAGTGCCAACTACTACGCGGCCGGCGTATTCTTCTGCGAGTTCTTCGATGATGGGCGCAATCTTCTTGCAAGGACCGCACCATGTGGCTGAAAAGTCAAGCACGAGGGGCAGTGCGCCGCCGAGTACTTCTTGGAAATTAGCGTCAGTGATTACCATAATTGTTTGGGTTTATAGGTTATTATTATTTGGTTGATGGTTGATGCTTAATACTTTCTGAATTTAAGAAGGGCTTGTCCATTGCTTAGAACGAGCGTGGAACTGTTGAGCGTTTCGATGGCAAACTTGCCGTCGGGGCTTACGCCGAAATCTTCGGTGAGTTCTGCGGGCGCGGCTTTCTTCTCCATAGTACCGTTCCCAACGCCCTCTTCTGTCTCTGCAAGTTCCTTGCCCCAGCTATAAATATCGCCGAGCAGGAGCGAATCGCCGCGATTGTAGAAACGCGCAAGATAGTAATAGCCCTTGTCTATGCGACGAAACTGCATAAGGTCGAGTTGGAAAGCATAATAAATGCCCGTTTCGTTGGTCGCCTTTATTTCTCCCGTAGCCTTGTCTCGCCATTCCGTGAGTTGCCATTGCCCGCCGAGGTCGCCGTTGTCGTCCATCTTGGCGCAAGAGGCAAAGGCTGCGAAAACAAACAGAAGCAGGAAGGGCATTCGCGCCATTTTCATTATCTCCGGATATTTAATCTGTATCATATTTGCTAATTATTTATTTGCAAAACGCGCCACGATAGGCCACGGTGAGCATCGCGCCGAAGTTGTCGCCGAGCAGGCTACCCGCGTTGCCGCCTACTGCGGCGGTGATGGAGAGGGCAGGCAGAGGTTTGAGGCGATAGGTGGCTTCGGCCATATAGTAATGGGCGTGGCGCGGCGAAGCAAGGGGTATGGTATAATTGCCGAGCGAGGTGGTGTAGGTGTAAAGCACACGGTAGTCAAGCCTCTGAATCGGCGAGCCGGAAAGGCCGAAATGGTGCGACACAATTCGGTTGTGCCAAAAGCCGATATTGTTGTGCGCAAAACTGCGCTCGTCGTATTCGTTGTAAGCCGGACCGAGCAGGAGCGGCGAACCGATGCCCTGTCCCCAATGCTGCCAACCGCCGTAAATGGCATGGTTGTAATAGTTGTCGAGCGAGCTGATTTGGTCGGGTATCAGGTCGGTAGCGTCGTGATATACCGCGCCGCTTTGGTCGGTGGTGCGTAAATGTTCGTAGAGCACAGTGCAGACCACAGGGTTCTTGGGCAGTTGCAGTTCCACGCCGTAGAGCATATCTTTCCACCCGTATTCGAGGAACATCTGCGAATGGTCATCAAAGAAATGTTCGGCATAGACGGCCGCGCCCCAGCCTTTGCCCTTATAGTCGAAACGCAAATGCCAGCTGCCGAGCTGGTTGCCCTCCACGTTGGCATAGTCGCCGTCGCGCGGGTCACTGCCGCCGGGGATAAAGGCATTGAAGAAATCTTTCGGGCCGTGCCCCATCTTTATATATTCGCCCGTGAAGTCGCTGCTGTCGTCTGGACGGCGACCCACGTTCCACGCTTCGCCGCCAAACTGTGCGTACATTTCGAGTCCGCCGGTAAAGGTGAGGGGGAATTTGTCCGTATTGCCGATTTTAAGGAAACCGGCCTTGCTGTGGAAGAGTGCGTTGTTGGAGTAAGTCATGCCCGGGGCGTGAAACTCGTTCTGCCAAGCGTTGTCGGTGAACATGCCGTATGCCACGTGCCCTTTGAGCGAGAGCCAGCCCTTCGTGCCGGGTATGGCCCAGAACTTAGGCATTTCGAGACGCACCTGCGGCACGGCGCGGGCGTTGGCGCTATGCGTGAGGCCACCGGAAGAAAGGGCTTCGTTTTTGAGTTCCTGCTCAAAGTTGCGCGCTCCGACCGTGAGGCGCAGCATCTTCCATTCCACCTCGCCGTAAAGCTGCTGGATCACGGCATCCGTGCGGTGCGCCCCGCTGCGATGGTTCAGCAGGAAGGCGGCATCAAGCCCGTAGCCTGCGCGCCAGTTCCGCGCCGTGTCTTGCGCCGCCTCGCGCATCAGCATGCCGCGCACATAGCCGGAATTGCTGCGCAGGGTGGAAAGCCCGTGCTTGTTGGCAGTGAACCAAAAGGGGGCGATTTTGCCGTCGCCTGACATCTGCCCCGACATTTCTGCCGTATACTCGTTGCCATGCTTGAACGTGGAGAACATGGACTGCGCCTGCACGCTGCCGCAAAGGGCGAACGCCGCCGCCATGAGGGCAAACCGGCCTCGCGTGCGTACGTGCGTATATATAATATTGTATACGCCTTTACTCTTTTCCATATATGATGATTTGCATGTTGCTTTGCAAAGTTAAGAAATATTCCCATAAAGAACCGCTTTCCTTATAAGAGATATTGGAAAAACCATGCGCAGCCTATTTTTACGGACAAGCACTCACGGGGACGGAAGTAAATTTTTCGCAGCCCGAAGATAATATTTTTTTGCTGCCTTAGAGATTCCATTGCAACGGAGAAAATTTTTATTCAAAACTTTTGAACATATATTCAAAAGTGCTGAACACATATTCAAAAGTGCTGAACATATATTCAACACTGCTGAATAAAAAATTGCCACAAGGAAATAAGATTTTTCGGGAAGATAATAAAAACTTCCTGCCTTAAAAGAAAAATTCAAACGGCATGAAATACGATGTTTGTCAAACTGGCATTTTGAAAACCGCGGCAAAAGTTCAAACTGCCGCTTTGAATTTCGCAGACTTTGGATGTGATGGCACACTCCTACCCTTGCCTTTGGCGCGATGCATAGCACTTTCATACGTGACACAAAAAAAATATTTGTCCGTTTGCGCTGATTTTGCTAACTTTGCGCCAAATTTGCAATATGAAAACGCTTGTATTGAAATATATCGTGCCCGCCGCCGCTTTCGCCGGTCTCCTTTCGCTCCTTTCGGCCTGCGGCAATGTGAGCAAACTGGAAAAGGTGCGCGACTACTCCGTGCGCTACGAGCTGGCAAAGCAGTATTACGCGCAAGGGCAATATAACCGCGCCGCCGAGACGATTGGCGACATCGTGACCGTGCTGAAAGGCACAGAAGTGGGCGAAGAGTCGCTCTACCTCCTGGGTTACAGCAGCTTCAAAGCAAAAAGCTATTCAGCAGCTGCGGCTTATTTCAAAAAATATTACCAAAGCTATCCGCGCGGCACGTATGCCGAACGCTCGCGCTTCAATGCCGGCAAGGCACTCTTCAACTCCACGCCCGAGCCTAAGCTCGACCAAACGGCGACCTACGAGGCCGTAACGGAATATCAGAACTTTATCGAAAACTACCCCGACAGCCCGCTGCGGCAAGAGGCGCAGGACGACATTTTTACCCTGCAAGACAAACTGATTGAGAAGGAATGGCTCTCGGCCAAGCTCTACTACAACCTCGGCGAGTACATCGGCAACGGCGTGAACGGCAACTACACGGCTTGCATCGTGACCGCCGAAAATGCCATTAAGGACTATCCCTACACCAACCGCCGCGAAGATTTCTCCATCCTGATCCTCAAATCGAAATTCGCCCTCGCAAAAGCCAGTGTGGAGGCGCGTAAGGAGGAGCGCTACCAAGAAGCCATCGAGGAGTATTATTCTTTCGCCAACGAATTTCCAGAGTCAAAATTCATGCCCGAAGCCAAGAAACTCTTTGCCTCGGCCGGGAAATATGCTCCCAAAACTGAAGATAACAACGAATAACATTATAAAAATCATGGACTACAAAAAAAGCAAGGCACCGACCAACACAGTGACGCACAACCTTATGGATTTCTGCAAAGGCACCGACAACGTATATGAAAGCGTGGCTATCATGTCGAAGCGCGCCAACCAGATTTCTGCAAAGATGAAAGAAGACCTTGCACGCAAACTCAAGGAATTTGCCTCGGGCAACGACAACCTCGAAGAGGTGTTTGAAAACCGCGAACAGATTGAAATCTCGCGCTACTACGAAAAACTGGCGAAGCCTACGCTCATGGCCGCACAGGAGTTCCTCGACGATCAAATCTACTACCGCAACCCCGCCAAAGATAAGGAAAACCTCGGCAACGAACTATGATACAGCGCATTCAAAGCATCTACCTGCTCCTTGCAGGCATCTTTGCTGCCCTCGCGTTCGCCACACCCTGCGCCCTTTTCACTAGTGCGCAGCCCGATGCCACGTGCACCCTTTACGGCTGCCACTACGTGACATCCCCTGCAACAGAGGAATTGTTCAGCTACCCCTTCGGCGTGACGCTCATGACCGCGCTTTGCATGGCGTTGCCCCTGATCATTATCTTCGGCTATAAGAATCGCAAGCGTCAAATCAACCACGTAAACCTTGCCATGCTCCTGGCCGTGGCGTGGTACGCCGTCTGCGCCGCCTACTGCTTCGCAGCAGCAAGCCGCACGGGCTTCGAGGTTGCCCCGTCGTACGGACTGGTCTTCCCCGCCCTCTCGCTGCTCGCGCTCTATCTGGCCAAGCGCGGCATCAAGCACGACGAAGCACTCGTGCGCGCTGCCGACAGAATTAGATAACTCTTATATAATAAGTCACTTATGTCCCTGAACAAAGTAATGCTGATTGGCAACGTGGGCAAGGACCCCGAGATCCGCTACATCGACAACGGCGTTTGCACCGCCACGATGAGCCTTGCCACCACCACGCCGGGCTACACGCTGCAAAACGGCACACAGGTGCCCGAGCGCACAGAATGGCACCGCATCGTGCTGTGGCGCAGACTGGCGGAAATCGTGGAACGCTACGTGCACAAGGGCGAGAAAATCTATATCGAAGGACAGCTCCGCACGCGTTCCTTTACCGACAAAAAGGGGGCAACGCGCTATGTAACGGAAATCTGGGCTGATAACCTCGAACTCCTCGGCGGTCGTCCCGCAGCAGCGCAGCCTGCCGCACAGCAAACCGCTGCAGCACCCCAGCAGGCACAACAGTCCTCCACGTCTCCTTTTGAGACACCTGCGGCGGGCGGCACGGATTTGCCGTTTTAAGGACGCTATGCCGTTTTAGGTACACAATTAATATATGGCATCGTTTGAGCCAAACATACACATTGCGGCGGAAGAGCACTCATTGAGTACTCTTCCGCCTTACTCTTTCGAGCAGGGCGCAAAAAGGCTGCAAATCTACCTGTGGCACTATCCTGCCGACCTTTCTCCTGCCCACCCCCTCTGCACGCCCGAACTGCAACAGGCAGCCTGCGGCAAGCCCTCTGCCGGAGTAGCCTCCGAAAAAATCCGCTCCTCTGTACGCATGGCCGAGCGGCTTGCGGCGCAACTCGTGATTAGGCAGATTTTGGGCAAGGGCGTACTAATCGGCCACAACGCCGACGGCAGCCCGCTAATCGAAAAGAGCACAGACTTCTCGGCAGAAACCGACACCCGCGCCCTCGGACTGCGCCTGAGCGTGTCGCACACGGCCGGCGTGATTGCCCTCGCCCTGTCGCCGCGCCCCGTGGGCATCGACATAGAGCGATGGGACGGTCGCGCCCTGCGCCTAGCCTCGCGCTACCTGCAACCCATGGAAATCAGGCAACTGCCCCACCCCACAGAGGCGGCCGCCACGCTGTATTGGAGCGCAAAGGAGGCGGTGTACAAATATTTCAACGACCAGACCCTTTGCGATTTCCGCCTTATCCAGCTCCAACCCCACGCCCCCGGCTGGCTTTCGGCACGCACGCAGCAAGCCCCGCCCCTCCCCGTCTATTACAGATATTTCAAAACATTTGTCCTCACGGCAGCGGCAGGAGTTGAAAACTAATATGCACTAACACTTCAGCTCAATATCATTCCCCAAAATTTAAGCACAATAAAAGGCGTGACCCGTAGGTCACGCCTTTCGCAAATATAAGGCTATGAATGTTTTGACTGTATTCTGAGTAATGTGATTTGCTCGGAATGAAGCGATGATTATTCAGCGCGGAGCGTGAAACGCTTGAAGTCGATGACAGTGAGTTCCTTGTCGGCGGTTTTGAGGTAGTCGGCAACGGAGAGCTTGCTGTCCTGGATGTATTCCTGCTCGAGGAGGCAGCTTTCCTTGAAGAACTTCTTCATGCGGCCCTGTGCGATGTTCTGAATCATCTGCTCGGGGAGGTTGGCAGCCTTTTCTTCGGCAACAGTCTGCTTGATCTTGCGGATTTCGTCAGCCTGTTCAGCCGTGATGTTGCCCTTCATGATGCCTTCTTCGAGGTGCTCTTCGCTTTCGGCGATGTAGAGGTTGAAACCAGCCTTTTTGAGGGCTGCTTCAACGGCCTTCTTCACCTGCTCTTCCTTGGTCTTTTCGATAGCCACCTTGAGCTCTTCTTCCTTCACGGCTTCGGGTACGCTTTCAGCGTTGAGAGCAACAGGGTTCATGGCTGCAACCTGCATGGCCACGTTGTGGGCGGCCTCTTCTGCGGGCTTGTTGGTCTGAACCATAGTGCAAAGCATATGGCGACCCATATGGTCGTAAACAGACACGTTTTCGCCTTCGATGAACATGTAGCCATCGAGTTCCATCTTCTCACCCGTGATACCGCTGCGGTCGGTAACGGCCTCTGCAACGGTGTGTGCGCCGAAGGAGAGGGCATTCACCTCTTCGAGGCTCTTGCACTTGTTGGCAACGGCTGCGTCGAGGATTTCCTGAGCGAGTTTGATGAAGTCTTCGTTCTTGGCAACGAAGTCCGTTTCGCATTTCAAGGCGAGAATGGCTGCGAAGCCGTCGGCCGACTTAACGAGCACAGCGCCTTCGGCTGCTTCACGGTCGGAGCGCTTGGCTGCTACAGCCTGACCTTTCTTGCGGATAATTTCGATGGCCTCTTCCATGTTGCCGTTGGCTTCGGCAAGGGCCTTTTTGCAATCGCCGAGACCGGCGCCGGTGAGGGCGCGCAGTTTCTTGATATCTTCTAATGCTACTGCCATTTTTATTTTAGATTTGGGTTAGTCTTGGTTTGGTGTGAAGACTATGGTAAATAATTGGATTTTTAAGTAATAAAGGGGTGTTCCCAAACATATTGTTTATATTTCAGAACACCCCTGTGCTTTTAATTTAATTTATCGACAGAATTTACTCTGTTGCTGCTTCGGTAGCCTCTTCTGCTGCGGGCTGTGCCTCAGCGGGTGCTGCCTTTTCGGCGCGAGCCTTGCCGCCGCGTTTGCGGGGAGCCTTGGCTACTGCTTCGCCTTCTGCGCTGTCGTCGGCTGCTTCGGCATCAACCTTCTCAGCCTTGCGCTCTTCGAGACCTTCGGCGATAGCGCCGCAGATAGCGCTGAGGATCACCTCTACGCTCTTGTTGGAGTCGTCGTTGGCGGGGATGATGTAGTCGACGCAGTTGGGATCGGAGTTCGTATCAACGATACCGAACACGGGGATACCGAGGCGCTGAGCCTCACGCACTGCGATGTGTTCCTTGCAAACGTCGATAACGAAGAGAGCAGCGGGCAGACGGGTGAGGTCGGCGATAGAACCGAGGTTCTTTTCGAGCTTGGCACGCTGGCGAGAAATCTGGAGGATTTCGCGCTTAGAGAGGTTAGAATAAGTGCCGTCGCTCATGAGCTTGTCGATATTGGCCATTTTCTTAACAGCCTTACGGATTGTGGGGAAGTTGGTGAGCATACCGCCCGGCCAGCGTTCCGTAACGTAGGGCATGTTAACGGAGGTAGCTTTCTCGGCTACCACTTCTTTTGCTTGTTTCTTAGTAGCTACAAAGAGCACCCTCTTGCCTTGCTTAGCAATCTGCTTGATGGCTTCGGCGGCTTCGTCGATCTTTACGACCGTCTTGTGGAGGTCGATGATGTGGATGCCGTTGCGCTCCATGAAGATGTAGGGAGCCATGGCAGGATTCCATTTGCGCTTGAGGTGGCCAAAGTGGCAGCCAGCCTCCAAAAGGGTTTCAAAGTTTGTTCTTGACATTTTTGTTTTGTTTTTTAGCGTTTACTTTCTTTTGAGTTGCTTTGAAGCGCGGTTAAGCATTCCGCTATGCTTCGGTAATCTTAGTCAACCAACCCGATGGTAGTTCGTTTCGTGCGAAAGAGAAATCCTTTCGGGTTTAGATACTAAACGTTTTGCCTTTGGGTAAAGGCCTTTTCCGTATGCTTCCGGAAGTTTTAGGGGTTGCGCTGCCCGTGCCGTGCGGTCGATTATTAGCGTAAAATGTAAGTTCAGGCAGTCAGGCGGCGTTGCGGGAATACTTTGCTGCGTAGAGATTAACGCTTGCTGAACTGGAAGCGGCGGCGTGCTTTGGGCTGACCCGGCTTCTTACGTTCAACGCTGCGGGAGTCGCGCGTTACGAAGCCTTCAGCACGGAGTGCTTTCTTGTCGTCGGCGTTCACCTTAACCAAGGCGCGTGCGATACCGAGGCGAATGGCTTGGGACTGACCCGTGAAACCGCCGCCGAACACGTTAACCTTGATGTCGTACTTTTCGGCTACCTCGAGGAGGTTGAGGGGCTGCTTAACGACGAACTGCAGGATGCTGGAGGGGAAATATTCGGTCAAGTCTCTCTTGTTGATGGTAATCTTGCCGTTACCTTCGGTCAAGTAGATGCGGGCTACGGCGCTTTTGCGGCGGCCCAATGCGTTTATCATTTCCATTACTGCGTCTTATTTATAGAGGTTAATATCAATTGCCTTGGGGCTTTGTGCCTCGTGGGGGTGTTCGCTGCCGGCGTAAACGTAGAGGTTGCCGAGGAGCTTAGCGCCCAGACGGTTCTTGGGGAGCATACCCTTAACCACGCGGTGCAGGAGTTTGTCGGCGCCGTTAGGCTTAGCCATAATGCTTGCGGGCGTGTGCTCGCGCTGGCCGCCGGGATAGCCGGTGTAAGTGTAATAGATGCGATCCGTCCACTTTTTGCCGGTGAGTTTCACCTTGTCGGCATTGATGATGATGACGTTGTCGCCACAGTCTACGTGCGGGGTAAAGTTGGGTTTGTACTTGCCGCGCAGCAGTTTGGCAACTTTCGAACCAAGGCGACCGAGGATCTGGTCGGTAGCGTCAACTACGACCCATTCCTTCTGTGCGGTCTCCTTGTTTGCAGAAATGGTCTTGTAACTTAAAGTGTCCACTCTTGTTGTTGTTAAATTGTTTGTAACTACTAATTTTTTTCATTCGTGCGTGCTTTTTCTCTAACCATCCCGCCCCAGGCCAATGAGAACGGAACTATTATACACACACGTTTTGCAGCCTTTTTGGGGCTGCTTGATAATAATCGGCGTGCAAAATTAGCATTTTCTTATAAGATAGTAAAGACTTTCTCGCTTTTTTCTTTGATTTTCTGCTAAGAAAACGGGATTTTATCTATACTTTTGTACGAAATAATGCTGTTTCGCGAAAATTACAATCCTATGCGCACGCGCACGTATATATATATATTGTATCCCCTGCTGCTGGCAGTGTGGGGAATGATGCTGGCAGGCTGCCATTATCGGCAGGAAGCGGCGGAGGAGGAAGAGGGGGAAAATCAGAAACTGCCGGGCGGTATTGACTCCGTGGCTTTCAGGCAAGCGCATCATTATTGGACGGGCTACAACCTCGTGGCTACCGATAGTATCACGCTGCAAGCATCGCAAGACAGCGTGCGGGCGGCGCAAATGGCGTTTATCTCCGACAATAAGATTTACCGCAACGACCCGCTCGTGGTGGCGGCGGTGGCCATAGTGCCCGCCGATACGATCGACACGGTGTGGGTGAAGGTGGCGCGCGACCAGTTGACGCAAGGCTGGGTGCGCGAGTCGGAACTATTGGACAAGGCCGTACCCGACGACCCGATTTCAAAATTTATCCACCGCTTCAGCCGGGGGCGCTCGTTCTACGTGGTGTGCTGCTTTGGCATCGCAGTGGCGTTTCTGCTGTTGCAGTTGTTCCGCCACAAGCATCTGCGCATGGTGCACTTCCGCGACATCTCGAGTTTTTACCCCACGTTGCTCTGCATCACCGTGTCGGGCGGCGCCGCGCTCTACGGCAGCATTCAGCGGTTCGTGCCCGAAACGTGGGAGGAGTTTTATTTCCATCCCACACTCAACCCCTTGCACCCCGACCTGCCCCTGATACTGGCCTTGTTCATCGCTTCGGTTTGGACGATGATAATCGTCGGCGTGGCGGTGGTAGAGGAATTGCGGCGGCAGCCCGACCTCGGCGACGGGCTGGCTTATCTCGCGTCGCTGGGCGGCGTGTGTATGCTGCTCTACCTCGTGTTCACGCAGACCGTGCCGCTCTACTTCGGCTACCTGTTGCTGCTTGCCTACTGGGCGTGGGCGGTAATGCGCTATGTGCGCCACCGGCCGTCGCACTTCCTGTGTGGCAACTGCAACACCCCCATTCCAACCGGCACGGACATCTGCCCGAAATGCGGCATGCGCAACAGCCTCTGAAGTAAGATAAGCCTGTTTTTTTTCAAAAAAGTAGTACCTTTGCGCCTGATATGAGAGATTTTCTGAAAACGTGCATCATTTTCTGCCTCTTCGGCATACTTGCCGGGGTGGGTAAGGCGCAAACAATACATACTGAAGACGAAGAACGCTCGCATTGGATGGAGGAGGAAGACTCTGTGGAAAAGACAGATATTCCGATAGAGGTGAAGATGTGGCGCATCGACGAGCGCTTCGGCGACGTTAAGCCGATAGATGCCGACACGGCATCGCATTTGTTCCAAAATCAGGCATTCACAGAGGGGCTGCACGGCGAATACAACACGACGGGCAACCTTGGCTCGCCGCGCCAGGCACGCATCTTCGCCTTGCGCCGCACCACGATGATGCAAGACCCCTTTATCTTTTCACAACCCTTTGATTTCTTTGTGAAAGAGCCGGACGAATATCTTTTTACCAACACAAAGTCGCCTTTCACCAATCTCACTTACCACAGCTGCGGCAACAAGACAAACGGCGAAGACCGCATCTCCGCCCTCTTCGGCGTGAACGCCGGCAAGAAACTCGGCGTAGGCTTCAAACTCGACTATCTCTACGGGCGCGGCTACTATCAGCGGCAGTCCACGGCGCACCTCAACGGCGCGGTGTTTGCCTCCTACCGCGACGACCGCTACGACGCGCACCTCATCTACTATGCCAACCACGTAAAGAACGCAGAGAACGGCGGCATCGACAACGACGAGTACATCACCAACCCAGAAAACTTCCCTACGAAATACGGCACAGCGGACATGCCCGTCAACCTCACGCGGGCGGTGACGAAACTCAACGTCAATTCCTTCTTCCTCACGCACCGCTACAACATCGGCTTCAACCGCTACCGCGACCAAAACGGCAACATCGTCAAGAGCGACAAGGTGAAATCTATCTTGGGTATGAAAAACCTGATGAAACTGCCCGCCGACAGCCTTGCCGCCGACAGCGCGAAACTGCTCGCTGCCGCCGACTCTGCAAAAACGTTTGCGAAGTCCGAAACGGCAGACATTGACGAGGAAGAAGCCGACAGCATCACGCTCACACAGGAGTTCGTGCCCGTATCGTCTGTAATCCACACCTTCCGCGCCGACCACAACAACCGCCGCTTCATCTCTTCAGCTTCCGGAACGGCGGACGAGGGCTACTTTCGCGACTTCTATTGGCCGAGTGCCACGACCGACGAGCGAATCAAATACCTCAACATCGCCAACACCGTTGCCATTGACCTGCACGAGGGATTCAATAAATGGATGGTGATGGGGCTGCGCCTCTTTGCCAAGCACGAGCTGCAGCACTATACGCTCCCGTCGTCTGCCTACGAGTCGGCCAAGACAATAAGAAACTACTTTACCGTCGGCGCGCAGCTGCTGCGGCGAGATGCCAAAATAGTGCGCTACAACGTGCTCGGCGAATTGCGTACCACGGGCAAGGAGTGGGGCGAGTTCAACGTAGAGGGCGACGCCTCGCTCAATATTCCTTTCTTAAAAGACACGCTCCACATCATAGCCGACGGCTATGTGCGCAATGAGCAGCCCTCTTTCTTCTACGAGCATTTCCACGGTCGCAACGCCTCTTGGGATAAGTCGCTCGACATGGAGTTCCGCACGCGCATCGGCGGCGCGGTGAAATATAAGGACACCCGCCTCAGTTTTCACTTTGAAACCATTCAGAATTACACAACCTTTGCCGAAACGCTCGAACCATACAGCGACGAAGAGGGACTGCGCCTCTACCGGCACAGCGTCCAACCGATACAGACGGCGAAAAACCTGCGCGTCACCGAGGCTTCCATTAGCCAAGACTTCCATTGGGGCGTGTTCAATTGGGAGAACGAGGTAACGTATCAGCGCTCGTCGAACGAATACGTCCTGCCGCTGCCCATGCTCAACGTTTACAGCAATCTTTACCTCAAATTCAAGATTGCCAAGGTGCTCAACACGGAAATCGGCGGCGACGTACGCTATTTCACCAAATACTACGCCCCGACTTATTCGCCCATCATCGGCCAGTTCGCCTTGCAGGACGAGGCGGAGCGCATCAAGCTCGGCAACTATCCCATCATCAACGTCTACGCCAACTTCCACCTCAAGCGCACGCGCTTTTATGTCATGGCTTCGCACGTGAACGGTTCTGCCGGTTCGGGCATGCCTTTTCTCGCGCCCCACTATCCGATGAACCTGCGCATCATCCGTTTCGGCCTTTCGTGGAACTTTTTCAACTAAATCGCCTCAAAACCAACTATGAAGCATTACAATGTGGTTTGTGCCGTAGTTATTGATAAAAGCCAGCGGGTTCTTTGCGTGCGTAAGGGAGCGACCAAATATCCGTACACATTCTTTAAGTGGGAATTTCCCGGCGGTAAAATTGAGGAAGGTGAAACCCTTAGCCAGGCTCTTCATAGAGAACTTTTAGAGGAATTGGATTTTGACGTTATAGTCGGTAGGCAACTGCTAACCATAAGCCACTCTTATCCCGACTTTGATATTACAATGACCGCCTTTTTATGCACGGCCGCAACGCACGAGTTCAAGATGACAGAACACCAAGAGGCAAAATGGGCTACGCGAGATGAAATGAAAGAACTATCCTGGTGTGCTGCCGATATTCCAATTATGCGGTATATATGTAAAGAACATATATACTAATCCTAACAACAGATATTATTTTATTTAGTCTCCTCAATTAGCGCGACGGCGTAAGCGGAGATGCCTTCGCGGCGGCCGGTGAAACCGAGTTGCTCGGTGGTGGTAGCCTTCACGGAAACGCGGGAGACGGGGATGCCAAGCAGGGGCGCAAGGCACTCGCGCATGGCGTCGATGTGCGGCGATAGCTTGGGCCGCTCGGCGCAAACGGTGATGTCTACGTTGCCCACGCTGAAACCGTTCTCGGCAAGCAGTGCCACGGTGCGGCGCAGCAGGATCTTGCTGTCGATGTTCTTAAACTCGCCTGCTGTGTCGGGGAAGTGATAACCGATGTCGCGCAGGGCGGCCGCCCCGAGCAGGGCATCGCAAAGCGCGTGGATAAGTACGTCGGCATCGCTGTGGCCCAGTAGTCCGAAGTCGTGCTCTATCTTTATGCCGCCCAGCCAAAGGTCGCGGCCGGGCACCAGCTTGTGTACGTCGTAACCGAATCCTATTCTCATCTTCTCTTTCTGCTGAAAAAGTCCTTGATGCCGTCGAAGTCGAATGCCAGCGATACGCGCAGCGTCTGGTCGAGCGGGTTGCTGGGTGAGGTGGCGATGGTGTAGGCCGCGTCAATCGCCATGACGTTCATGCGGAAGCCCGCACCCACGTTGAAATATTTGCGGTTACCCTGCATCTTGCTCTCGTGGTGATAGCCGCCGCGCAGGGAGAACTTGTCGTTGTATACGTATTCCGCGCCGACGCTCCACTGTATCTCTTCCATTTCGCCCTTGAAACCGCGCTCGGAGTCGCTAAAACTCTTGAAAATGCCGGAGATGGACGACACGTCGTAGTAGTCCTTGCGCAGGCGCAGCTCATAATCTTCGTTGCTTTCTTCAGCCATTTGCAAAGGTTTGGAGGGCACGAGCAGCTTGTTGGCGTCTGCGCAGATGGAGAAACGGTTGTACTCGTTGATGGGCACCATGAAGTTGATGCCGAGGCGCAGGTTGGTGGGAATGAAATAGGAATTGTCGTCGCCGTAGCTTATTTTCGTTCCGATGTTGCTGATGTTAAGGCCGAGGGCGAACTGGCACTCGCGCTGACCGAGGTTGAAGTACGTGTTGTAGTAGCATGCGATGTCGGCGGCGAAGGCAGAGCCGGGCTTCGTATTGTCATCGTAGTGGCCACTCAGGTCGGAGTACATATAGCGCAGTGCTACGGCAGCTGAGAATTTCTCGGAGAGCATACGCGAGTAAGCCACGTCCACGCCCAGTTCGTAGGGCTTCACGGTGGTGTTCTCGTCGTCGGTCATCACATCGCCGAGGGTGAAGTAGCGCAGGCTGGCGCTCAGTGCCTGGTAGTCGCCGAGGCGGATGTAGCCGGCGGCGTTGAGCAGGGCGATACCGTCGGTAAGCTGTCGCAGCCACGGCGTGTAGTTGATGGCAAGTCCCGCACGCGAAATGGTGAACGGATATTTGGCGGGGTTCCAGCTTTGCGAGTTTACGTCGGGGTCGGTGGCGGCACCCGTGTCGCCGAGACCGGCGGCGCGTGCGTCGGCGGCAATGGACTGCGAGGTGACGGCAGTGGTGACGGGATTGAACTGGTCGCGCACGTCGTCATCTGCAAATAGAGCCAAAGGCATCATTGCGAGCGCAGTGAAAAGGAGTTGTCTGAGTGTATGTTTCATGTTGTTGGTTGTTGGCTGGATTGAGATTATTTTAGTAAACAAGTATACGAGTAGACGAGTAAACAAGTATACGAGTAGACGAGTGACAAGCCGCCGTGAGATGACATCTTTCGGCGGCTTGTTTCATTCTTGTTCGGAGAGCCTTTTGAGCGTTTCTTCAAGTGTTGTCTGTCCGCCTTGCACGTTCATATCCACGCTCGAAGCCTGCATTTTCGGTATGACGTACTGGATTAGTTTCTCTGCCACGACCATTCTGTCTTTCGGGTCGAGCGCGAGAAAGTCCTCGCGCATCATGCCGCTGTCGGAATAGTCTGCGAGCAGCGTGCTAATAACGCCCTTAGTCATTGCTGTAGCCTTGTTTGGAGTGCCTTTCTGCCTGCCTCCCGTCTTTATCCTTTTCATATCAACAACGTAAAAACATAAAAGTAACGTGCGAAGATAGCGCGTTACCTTTGGAGCATCACTTTAACTTTTTACGAATATGATAGGAAGCATTATCGGCG
>JALFJC010000062.1:0-5847 GCA_022775595.1 Bacteroidales bacterium
TTTCTTCGGGGTTGAAGAGCATGTTCTTGCGAGCGTCCACCTTGAGCAGGAAATATTTCAGCGCGCCCAGTCCCACGATGCGTGCCACTTCGGCGCGTTCCTTCTCGTCCATGTCGGCAAACTTGCCGGCCTCTTCCACCGTGGCGCGTGCCTGTGCAATCATGCCGGCAATCAGGTCGTCAGCATCGACTACCGTGCCCTCGCGGCTCTTCATCTTGCCGTTGGGCAGCTCTACCATGCCGTAGGAGAAGTGCACGAGGTCCTTGCCCCACTTGAAACCGAGTTCGTCGAGCAGGATGCTCAGCACCTGGAAGTGATAGTTCTGCTCGTTTCCCACCACGTAGACCATCTTGTCTATGGGGAAGTCCTCGAAGCGCAACGCGGCGGTGCCGATGTCCTGCGTCATGTAGACGCTCGTGCCGTCGGCGCGGAGCAGGAGCTTGTGGTCAAGTCCCTTACCCGTGAGGTCGGCCCACACGCTGCCGTCTTCTTTCTTAAAGAAAATGCCTTTGGCCAGCCCTTCCTCCACCATGCGCTTGCCCACGAGGTAGGTGTCGCTTTCGTAATATATCTTGTCGAAGCCCACGCCAAGTGCCTTGTAGGTTTCGTCGAAGCCGGCATAGACCCATTCGTTCATTTTGCGCCACAGCGCACGCACCTCTTCGTCGCCCTGCTCCCATTTCACGAGCATCTCGTGCGCCTCCTTGATGAGCGGCGCGTCGGCCTTGGCCTGTTCCGTGGCGGCTTCTTCCTCCATGCCTTCAGCGATATATTGCGCTTTGAGCTGCGCTACCTCTTCGCGGTAGTGCTTGTCAAACGCCACGTAGTAGTCGCCGATGAGGTGGTCGCCCTTCTTGCCGCTCGACTGCGGCGTTTCGCCGTTGCCGTATTTCAGCCATGCGAGCATCGACTTGCAGATATGGATGCCGCGGTCGTTCACGATGTTGGTCTTCACCACGCGGTTGCCGCTCGCTTCGAGCACGCCTGCCAGCGCCCAGCCGAGCAGGTTGTTGCGCACGTGACCGAGGTGGAGGGGCTTGTTCGTATTGGGCGAGGAATATTCCACCATCACCAGCGGCGCGTCGGCCGCCACGGGCACGATGCCGTACTGCTCCTGCGCGTCGATGCCGGCGAGCAGCTGCGTCCAGCTTTCGGGCGCGATGCATAGGTTCAGGAAGCCGCCCACGGCGTTGTACTTTGCCACGGCGGGGCAGTGCTCGGCGAGCCACGCACCGATTTCGGCGGCGGTTTCGTCGGGACGCTTGCGCGAAAGTTTGAGGAAGGGGAACACCACGAGGGTCAGGTGTCCCTCGTATTCTTTCTTAGTCTTCTGCAACTGTATCTGCTGCTCTGCGGGTGCGGTGCCATAGAGAGCCGTCACGGCCTCGGCGGCAGCCTTTTTGATAATGGTCTCTATACTCATTATATATATTATGTGTGTGCGTAAGAATCGTTTGCTTATATGCAAGCGGCGCAAAGTTACGTTTTTTTTACGATTTAAGCACATAGTTTAGGCAACTTAAAAGGGTGCTCGGAGCATCTGTAGCGATTGCCAAATCGTCGGCCTATCTGTTTATTATATCCATCAAGGCATCCGAATCCCCTTTTTCAAGTTTGAAGTCTGGCTGCCAACTCATTTCGGGTGCCGTGCCCAGGAACTCAAGTTCCTCATTTCTCACCGAAACAGGTCCTTTGACAACCGTGAGCGCATACGGGCAACAATCGTCCACCATATGCAGCTCTTCGATGTCGTCCACGTAAGGGGCGCAATCGTCGCCCTTTGCTATGACTGTCATAAGATACAACGCAGTCGTTCCCTCCGTTTTGTGCATGAAAACCACCTTTTCGCCCTTTTTCGGGAGGTCGAGTTCCCAAGGCGGGAATCCGCCCCAACGGAAAAGAGAAACCCCTTTTTGCCAAATCTCATCGGTGAAAGTGTTCCATTCTTCTTCCTCCTCAAAAGTTTTGAGTCGAAGCCGATTGTTGCTTGGCGGAATGGGTTCTTTGCTCCTCACGTATACCGTGATGTGTACGCGGTCGCTATATGGCGCGTGCTCGTTCAACTCCGAGATTTCTGCTTCGAATATGTCCTCATGTCCCATATCGAGCATCACGGCAATGGCGCTATTTAGTGTGCGGGGTATATAGCCGAGAATAAAGTTGAAGTCGAAATTTTCGGGGTCGCCGTCGTAATCGTCGTCCAAAGCCACGGCGACGGCATTCTTGTCGTACTTATTGCCCTGTTCTCGCACCAGTGCTATTTTTGCACCGATATAGAGTTCATCCCAAATGTCGTCAATGTCATGGAAACCCACGCCGGCCACCGGACATTCCAATAACGCCTTGCGTTCATAGGGAAGCGGTTGCTGCGGCGTGGCCTGTGCGTTGTTGTCGCTTTCCAATGGTTCGTTGTTGCTTAGTCGGTTTATCATAGATTTCGTAGACTTTTTGTTTTACAAAAAAAACGGCATAAATTCGATTATATTGCCGTTATTATAAAGTAAGATGCCCCAATTTGCTTATTCCACATATTGATCATAAAGCCCGGCAGCCTCTTTGAGTTTGTCCCTCATGTAAGAAACGGCGGAGTGAGGGTAAATGATTTTTATGCCCGGGCCATAGCTCATGAATACAGAATACATCTCAAAGTTTATCACAACTTCAATCTGGAAGATACAGCTGCCGTCATCTTCGTTCTTTTTAAGCACGATTTGAGACGGGTGTACAGGCTTGGTCATAATGTATTGGCTCTGTTCGCACGATGCCCAAAACCTGATTTTTCTTGGCGTGTTCCTGATGTTTTTGCTAACGCCTATCACGTCGTCAAAGAAGTGCTCCGGGTCAAAGTCGGGATTTTCACGGAACGGCACATCCACGGGTTCCACGCTCACAATGCGGTCGAGTGCAAGGTTGTAGAGCAAAAGATTGGTTGCCTTGCTGCCAAATAGGAACCAGCGGTTACGGAATTCTTTCAAAAGGTAGGGACAGAGGATAAACTCTTGCGGCTGTCGGGCAGAAAACGACTGATACATGATGCGCAAGGTCTGCTTGTGCGCAATGTAGTTGTATAGCGGGTTCAAAAGTTTCAGACCTTTCAGGTCGGGCACGTTGTCGAAATGGATAATGGGTTTGCGGTTGTTCTGCGTTATCGCCAATTTATCCTGCAGGCGACTCACCACATCGCTCATTTCCGCAAACTGATCGAAGTCCTGAAGTTGGCGAAGCATGTCGACGGCCTCTTTCATCACCTCATAGTCGTTTTGCGACAACGGCATATCCGTTATGCTATAATCTTTGTCAGCATATCGATAATACTTGTGGTCGTACACCTCTATCGGGGCATTGTATCCCAACTTGTCAGACCGCATCATCTGAATGTCGCCTTGAACCGTGCGCACCGACACGCCTTTACGAATCCCCTCCATGTCATAAAGGGCATCGCTGCATGCATCAACCAGGTCTTCGAGCGTCCAGCGGCGATAAGGGTTGCGCAGACAGTTGTCAATGGTCTTGTATCTAATAAGAGCGTTTTTATTTGCCGGCATGGTCGTTTTGTTTTAGAATATTGACAAGAAAATCAGAACGTTTGTGCATGGCGAGAGCAGAAGCCAAGTTTACTTGGATTATGCCGAGCCGCCGCCAATTTTCGTGCAAGTGAGCGCAATAGAGCTTGATCTAATTGCCGAGCGCAGCCGAAAATGTCAAGAAAAGGTGCATTTATATGAATACGCATCGCCTGTTGCCAATTCAGTTTCGAGGTATAGTTCACGGCGAATACATTTTGTGGCTTTATTGGTTACAGGATTGAACCCTTCTATTTTTTAGCCCACGAATCTCACGAATTTACACGAATCTTTATCAATGAATTAAATGGCGACCTGTTCGGTCGCACGAATCTCACTAATTTAAGGAGTGCTCCTCAACAAAATGCCCTTTGTTCTTGCATTCTTGACATTTTCGGCTGCACTCGGCATAACTCGAACAAGTTCGGTTCTGCACTCGTTGGCACGAAAATTCGTGAGATTCGTGGGCAAAAAAATATTTGCGGTTAATTCAGGTATAGCGTTGCATGTACGATAGTCCCTGTAAGGGGCTTATAATTAAAAAAGTAACTTTATTAAGTTCCAATCAGTAATTTCAAATCTATTATCAGCAATCCTTGCGAAAAAGAGTTTATCAAATCCTTCGGAATAAGACGGCAACTGCAACTTGTTCTGAGTACTTGGTATTGCTTGTCTTGGCACAGCATTCTGACGGTTTTCGTTTCGTGCAATGCAGTCGCGAACAATACTCTGAAAGAATATGCCAATTACCTCATATCCGTGCGTTTTAACCAGTGGGATATACCTGAGCCTATCTGCAATTTCAGGATTTGTGTTATCAATCACAAAGGATTTTCCCTCATTTAGATAGTTTTCAAGGAGCGCGTGTTCTTTGCTTCTTGTATGTAGAGTGTCAAGGTTGATGTGGCAATAGCCCAGTGGTGCCAACATCTCGTTATAGAATGTCGACTTGCCGCTGGCTTGGATACCAATAAATATTATGGCCTGTTTTGTATCTTTTGTTTCAAAAGGTAGAATCATATACCAAGTTGTTTCCTGCGTATTTCTACAATCAAGTCATTTACAAAGTCTATATCGACTTTTTCTTTAATGGTTGAAGATGCCATGAGTAGATTCATTCTTTCCTGCTCGGCTTCGAGACGCTGGGTAAGTTCGTCATATTCAAACTTGTGATTGCGAATATCCATAAGAAACTCCCTGTCCCATGTGCGTTCAAGGATTACGCCTTGTCCCTCCGCTATTTCACAAGCCATGTGCATCATTCGGAAGCAATGCATCATATTCTTGGAGTCGTAGTTCTTGTCGACATTCGACTCATAACGCTTTGGATTACGATTCTTCACCCAGTCCTGATATTCTGCATACTGGCGGCAATGGGTGCTGTAACCTCGCTGATTATATGAGATAAAGCAAATAGGCTTGGTCCCCTTGTCGTCAATGGACGAAAGGCGTATCTCATCTGCCTTGGCGTCAAGGTGTATGACGCCGCGATAGTTGGTAGGCTTTATACCCGCAAGGCGATCTCTCGCGGCACTTAGGTTCTCAATATTGAAGTAAGTGCAAGCGAAAGACAGGAAACAGGCATCTTCTTCCCATTTTTCAATATTGGCAACGTGAGTGCCAAAATCATAATACACGCCATAGACATCTTGCATGTTAGGCACATTGACTAGTCCGCAGAACTCCTGATGCAGCCCGCGATTTGCCAACCAGTTGCAGAACTTTGTGCTGCCTTGCCCTTTGAAGGTATAGATAAAATCGTAAGGCGTCAGACGTTCTTTCACTGGATTCACTATCTTCTTGTTCAAACCGCGCGCCTTCTCAATCTGACTCTTGGCATAGCCGAAGAATGGGTTGAAGCATTGCTTGGTAACGAACTGGTCGCGATTGTCAATAATCATCTGCATGAGCGGGTGAATCTCACCTATGATTTTGTTCTTTGGCACAAAAAGGCTTTCCAGTACCGTTGGATTGGATTTCATCAACAGGCGTAGCAGTTCCCCCACCTCGAACCAAGTATTGTCATGGCGGGCGTCAGTCACCTGCGCTTTATATGTGTTGCCGCTGCGTGCGCTATCAGTGCCAGGGAGTGAACCGAGAAGTTCTTCCTCGGTACAGACAAACACGCCGCTTGTATCAATATCACTGTCTGGTGTGTTGAGATTATAGAGCTGGCTGCCACGTATGTATTCATATAGCAGCCGTCCATCATTGCGTATGATATCAAAATTTGAGTTCATAACCCCATACTCGTTTACTTCGTGATTTTCGGCTGCGCTCGGCA
>JALFJC010000082.1:0-47763 GCA_022775595.1 Bacteroidales bacterium
CAAGCAGGATATGTGTGTCTTTGCCAATATATTTCATTTCTTTATACTTTGCCCCTGCTTCTTTTTCCTATATGATGCGCGGCATGAGAAAACTATTTTTGCCAAGATAGTTTATTTTTGTAACTTTGCAGCCGATAATCCACGGGAAAGCTTTTTATGGAAAAAAAGACCGCTACAACAGCAAAGCCCGCCAGCATCGGCGGCACGCATAAAGAAGAGGTGCGCCTGCGCGTGATAGAGCAGGCGATGCGCATGTTTCAGGCGCATGGCATCAAAAGCGTTACGATGGATAGCATCGCCGATGCCCTGAAAATGTCGAAGCGCACCCTCTATGAACTCTTTGCAGACAAGGCCGCGCTGCTCCTTTCCGGGCTGCGCCTTCAAGACGAACGCAAAGAGCGGTGTATGCAAGAACGTCTCGCAGAGACCGACAACGTGCTCGAAATCATACTCGGCGAGTTTGCCGACAGCATGCGTATGTTCAGCGGCATCAATCCCGATTTTTTCATCGAACTGCATAAGTATCCCGCTGCCGTGGCCTATTTCGAGAAGCGCAGCAGAGAGCACGAGGCGGCCGCCGTGGCGTTTTTGCAACGCGGCGTGGCGCAGGGATTTTTCCGCGCCGACGTAAATTTCACACTCGTTTACCGCCAAATTGCCCGTACGCTCAATTACCGCGCTATGGAAGAAATAGGCCGAGGCTGCCCGCTTAAATCTCTTTTCTACAACATCGTCATCGTTTATATCCGTGGCTGCGCCACGCCTGAGGGGGCGCGTTACATGGACAATATATTAGAGAAAATCTTGCAGGCAGAGCAGCTGTAGTTTTCCCAATATATTCTTTGCAGGCAGCGGACTGCAATATTTTAATAAACAGAATAGCGGCGCACAATGCAGACAAAAGCATTGTGCGCCGCTTTAATGTATCGGTAAAAGGGTATTATCTGATAATCGTTGCTTCTCTGTCGGGTCCTACGCTGACGATAGAGATACGGACGGCGAGCTGCTTTTCAAGATAAGCGATATAGGCGGAGAAAGCGGGCGGGAAGTCCTTTTCCTCGCGTATTTCCGTGAGCGGTGTCTGCCAGCCGGGGAGTTCCTCGTACACGGCTTCGTAGCCCTCGGTGTCGTAAGGCATTTCCGTCACTACTTCGTCGCCCTTCTTGTATGCGGTGCAGACTTTGATGGTCTCGAACTCGTCGAGTACGTCGCCCTTCATCATTACGAGGTCGGTCACGCCATTTATCATGATGGCATATTTCAGGGCCACGAGGTCAATCCAGCCGCAGCGGCGGTTGCGGCCCGTCACTGCGCCGTACTCGTGGCCGATGCGGCGGAGCGTTTCGCCCGTTTCGTCAAAGAGTTCCACGGGGAAAGGTCCGGAGCCGACGCGCGTGCTGTATGCTTTGAAGATGCCGAAAACGCGGTCAATCGTATTCGGGGCTACGCCCAAGCCGGTGCAAACGCCGCCAGCGGTGGTGCTGGAAGAGGATACGAACGGATAGGTGCCGTGGTCGATGTCGAGCAATGAGCCTTGCGCTCCCTCGGCCAGCACAGACTTTCCCTCGGCGAGGGCGCGGTTGATTTCTGCCTCGGTGTTAGAGAGTTTGAAGCTGCGCATATATTCCACGCCCTCCATCCACAGTTTTTCTTCTTCCGTGATGTCGTAATCCGTAAAATGCAGGTCGCGGAGGATTTGTTCGTGACGGGCTTTGAGCGCACGGTATTTCTCTTCAAAGTTCTCCTCAATGTCGCCGACGCGCAAGCCTACACGGGCGGCCTTGTCGCTGTAAGCCGGGCCGATGCCCTTGCCCGTCGTGCCTACCTTGTTCTTGCCCTTGGCAGCCTCGTAGGCGCGGTCGAGCACGCGGTGGGTAGGCAGAATGAGATGGGCGCGGCGGCTGATGTGGAGGCGAGGGGCGATGTCGTAGCCGGCGGCTTCGAGTTCGCGTGCTTCTGCCATGAAGAGGTCGGGCGCGATGACGCAGCCGTTGCCTATGATGTTCGTTTTGCCTTCATCGAAGATGCCCGACGGAATGGAGCGCAGCACGAATTTCTTTCCGTCGAAGATAATGGTGTGGCCGGCGTTGGGGCCTCCGGCAAAGCGGGCGACTACATCGTAGCGCGGCGTGAAGAAATCCACGACCTTGCCTTTGCCTTCGTCGCCGAAAACAATGCCCAGCAGGGCATCAACTTTTCCCTTTGTCATGTTTTGTATGTTTTAATTATTATATTCCTAAGAGGTTTTTGATAAGGAAGAACAGCATGGGCATCACGAGGGCGGGCAGGAGGTTGATGGTCTTGCAGTCCTTGATGTTGAGCACGCCCAGGCCTGAGGCGGCAATGAGCACGCCGCCCACCACCGACACTTCTGTGATAAGCTGTTCGGAGATGAACGTTTGCGAAACTTTTGCGATGCCGTAGATGCTCGCCTGCCACACGAAGATGACGATGCCCGTCACGGCGGTGCCGAAGCCGTAGCTCGAAGCAAGCACGATCATCGTGACGAGATTGAGCGTGGCGGCGGTCATCAGATAAGTGTTATCCCCGTAGAGCGCGCTCAGCACGGGGCCCATCATCGAGAGCGTGCCCACGCAGCAGAGCAGCACGCCGGTGGTGATGCCTTCCACGAGGTTGGAGGTGGACATGCGGCGCGTGGCGCTTTCCATGCGCTGGTCGAGCTTGAGCACGGTGCCGAGCAGTCCGCCGAGGGAGAGGCAGAAGATAAAGAGCACGGGGTACTTGCTGTTGGCCATATTGGTCATGGCCACGTTGATGCCCAGCACGAGGGCCGCCAAGCCCATCGCCGTGTTGAGCACGTTGATGTATTTCTCCTTGATGCCTTTGCGGGCTATTGCTCCGATGGCACTGCCGATGATTGCCGCAAGGGCGTTGAAGATGATGGCAAGCATGGCAATATATTATATGCGTGCGATGATGCTGCGGAAGATTTCGGCCATGAGCGGCTGCACGGCGTTGGCGGCCTTCTGCACCTCCTCGTGCGTCACCTCCACGATTTTTCCTTCTACGCCGAGGTCGGTGATGATGCTGATGCCGAAGACGCGCATGCCGCAGTGGCGTGCCACGATGACTTCGGGCACCGTGCTCATGCCCACGGCATCTGCGCCGAGGCGGTGGTACATCTTATATTCTGTCGGCGTTTCGTAAGTGGGGCCTTGGTTGGCGAGATACACGCCTTCCACCACGCGGATGCCTTTCTCCTTGGCAATTTCGCGTGCGAGGGCGAGGAATTTCTTGTCGTAGGCTTCGCTCATGTCGAGAAAGCGCGGGCCGTAGGGGAAGTTCTTGCCGCGCAAGGGGTGCTCGGGGAGGAAGTTGATGTGGTCGGTAATCAGCATCATGTCGCCTATTTCAAAGTCGGGATTAACGCCGCCGGAGGCATTGCTCACAAAGAAGTTCTTGATGCCCAGCTCGTGCATCACGCGCTCGGGATAGGTCACCTCTTTCATCGTATAGCCCTCGTAGTAGTGGAAACGTCCTTCGAGCGCCATCACTTCCTTGCCGCCGAGACGGCCAAAGAGCAGGCGGCCGCTGTGTCCCTCGACGGTGCTGACAGGAAAGTGGGGGATTTCGTTGTAAGGGAAAGCGTCAACGATTTCTATCTCTTCGGCCAAACGGCCAAGGCCTGTGCCGAGCACGATGGCGGTTTCGGGACGGAGCGCGGTGTGGCTTTTAATCCACGCGGCGGTTTCTTGAATGGCTTGCAACATAGTTGAGAATAAGGTTGTTGAATTTCTGTTTTTCTGAATTTGAGAAAGTTATTTCTATGGGCTGGTAATACAGCTTTTTCTTCATTTCGAGGGGTAGGGGGAGGGTTTTGAGGCGCATCATGTCCTTTTCTGTGGTGACGATGCTGCTTGCCTCTTCCGCCGCCTCTTCTATCTGCCTGATTTCCTCGGGCGTGAAATCGTGGTGGTCGGGATAGCGCATCACCTCCACCTTTTCGGCCTGCGCTTTCCAGCGGGCAATGAACGGCTCGGGGCGGGCGATGCCGCACACCAATAGCACATGCCTCGCCTTGCCTGCGCTCTGCCATTCCGGGGTCTCGGCAAAGCCGGGCTGGGGCGTGCCGTAGCCTACGGAGGAAAAGAACGCCGGGGCGTCGGTATAGCGCGCTATTTCGCGCCTGATGCCGGCTCGTTCGTCCTCGCCCAGTTGCTCGGGGCATTTGGTCACGACTACCACATCGGCACGCCGCGCTCCGCTGCGGCTTTCGCGCAGCCGGCCGGCAGGAAGCACGCAGTCGCGGGTGAAGAGGCGGCTGAAGTCGGTGAGCAAAAGGTAAAGCCCTGCCTTGATGTAGCGGTGCTGATAGGCATCGTCGAGCACAATGGCTTGCGGCTCTGTGCCTGCGGGCGTTTGCAGCAGTTTCTTGCAGCCTTCCACGCGGCTTTCGCATACGGCAACGCGCGTGGCGGGAAATTTCTGCTTCACCTGCAACGGTTCGTCGCCCACTTCCGCGCCCGTGCTTGCCGCCGTGGCTTCAATGAAGCCCTTTGTACGCCGTCCGTAGCCGCGCGAGAGCATGGCGGTGCGCAGTCCTTGCGCTGCGAGCAGGCGCAAGAGGTATTCTGTATGTGGCGTCTTGCCCGTGCCGCCCACGGCGAGATTGCCCACGCAGATGGAAGGCACGCCGCACGCCGTTTGCTTCAATACACCCTTGTCGAAGAGCATATTGCGTATGCCCATAATGGCGGCGTAAATCCACGAGAGTGGCAACAGCAGGCGGAGCATCGCGATTTTATTGTATATTCGGCAGATAGGGAATGCGTGCTTGCAGGGCGTTCCGGCGGCTGAGGCTGCCCACGAAGCGCAGGGGCTGATAGTAAATGCCGAGTGCGTCCTTCACGCGGCTTTCCATATAGTCGCTGCCGGTGGAGTCCATGAGGTTGTCCATCCAGTTGGACGGGGCGGGGTAGTCCGCCGTGTAGTATTCCTTGCTCTTGGCGAGGCGGGCGGCTTCGGCGATTGCGTCGTCCAATGTGCCGAGTTGGTCCACGAGCTTAATAGCCAGAGCCTGGCGTCCTGTCCACACGCGGCCCTGGGCAATGGAGTCAACGGCGGCTACGGGCATCTTGCGCCCTGCTGCCACGCGGCTGAGGAAAAGCTTGTAGCCGCGCTCAATGTAGGCCTGCATCACGGCCGACTCTTTTTCGTTGAACGGGCGTCCCGCTGCGCCGAAATCGGCTGCCTCGCTCGTCTTGGCCACGTCGAAGTGCAGGCCGAGTTTCTCGGTGAGCAGGCCGCTGGCGTCGGGAATCATGCCGAAGATGCCGATGCTGCCCGTCAGCGTGGTGGGGTCGGCGAAAATCTTATTGGCGCCGCAGGCCATGTAATAGCCGCCCGAGGCAGCCATGCCGCCCATCGAAACCACTACGGGCTTCTTGGCTTTGAGGAGTTCCACGGCGTGCCAGATTTGCTCGGAGGCATAGGCGCTGCCGCCGCCCGAGTTGATGCGTATCACCACGGCTTTCACGTCTTCGTCCTCTGCCAGTTCGTCGAAGTCCTCTACGAGCGTGCTGCCCACTATCTCATTGTCGCCGCCCATGAGCGAAGCCGTTCCGGCCTCGTCCACAATGTCGCCGTAGGCGTAGTAAACGGCTATTTCGTCGCCCTTGTCCTTGCTGTCGCTGGCGACAATCACGTCGGCGGGGCTTACGAGATGGAGTTTCTCCTGCTTGGCGAGCGTGCGCAGTTTGGCGCGTGCGCCGTCGATATAGGTGAGCGTGTCAACCAGTTTGTTAGCCACAAAATCTTTCGTTTCGGCAAAGCCGATGTAGCTGTCGGCCAGTTCTTTCATGCGCTCGGGCGTGAGTTTGCGGTCGGCAGCAGCGTCGGCGCACATCGTGTTCCAGATGTCGTTGATGTAAGAGGTTACCTGCTCGCGGTTGGCGGGGCTCATTTCGGTCTGTGTGAAGGGTTCCACCGCACTCTTGTACGTGCCGACGCGGAACACCTGCATCTTTACGCCGATCTTCTCGAGCATCTCCTTGAAAAACATGGGCTGGGCTGCAAGTCCGTGCCAGTCCACCATGCCCGAGGGGTTGAGCATCACGGCATCGGCCGTGGCGGCGAGGTAGTAGCCCGCCTGCGTGTAGGTGTCGGCATAGGCGGCGATAAACTTTCCCGATTTCTTAAAGTCGAGCAACGCCTTGTGGAGTTCTTCGAGCGAGGCAAAGTCCGAGGCGAGCGCGCCGCCATCGAGGTAGATGCCACTGATGTTCTTGTTGTCCTTGGCCAGTTTGATGGCTTTCAGGGTTTCGTCAAGGCCGAGCGTTGGGTCTGCGGCGTTGCCCATAAATTCGTCGAAAGGATTGGCCTCGGCGGCGCGTTCTTCCACTGTGGCATCGAGCGAGATGCGCAGCACGCTGCCTTTGTCGACGGAGGTGCTTGTTTGGCTTCCGCCGGCGGCAATCATGGCTGCCAGCATCACGAAGCTCATGAATGCGAAGAAGGCGAACACGCAGAGCGTGCCGAGCATCGACGCGAGGAGCATTTTGAAAAACTGTTTCATAGCTAAGGGAGAATTCTATAGACTCTATATATAATATTGTATATCGGGGAAAGGTCAAAGGTCAATGTTTACCTCCACCGGGCAATGGTCGGAACCGAAGATTTCCGTGTGGATGGCGGCGCTTTGGAGTTGCGGCTGCAAGCGGTTGGAGGCGAGGAAATAGTCGATGCGCCAGCCCGCGTTTTTCTCGCGTGCCTTGAAGCGGTACGACCACCAGGAATAAATCTCCTCCTTGTCGGGATAGAAATAGCGGAACGTGTCGATGAAGCCCGCTTCGAGCAGGAGCGAGAACTTTTCGCGCTCCTCGTCGGTGAAGCCCGCGTTGCGGCGGTTGCTCTTCGGGTTTTTGAGGTCGATTTCCTGGTGGGCCACGTTCAGGTCGCCGCACACCACGACCGGTTTCCGCTCATCGAGCGATTTGAGATAGGCTCGGAAGTCGTCCTCCCACGTCATGCGGTAGTCCAGGCGGCGCAGTCCGTCCTGCGAGTTCGGCACGTAGGCTGTGACGAGATAGAACTGCTCGAACTCCAGCGTAACGGCGCGCCCTTCGTGGTCGTGCGCGTCGATGCCCAGCCCGCGCGACACGCTCAGCGGCTTGTGGCGCGTGAAGATGGCCGTGCCCGAATAGCCTTTTTTCTCGGCGTAGTCCCAGTAAGACTCGTAGCCGGGAAATTGCAGGTCTATTTGTCCCTCTTGCAGTTTTGTTTCCTGCAAGCAGAAGAAGTCAGCGTCGAGTTCGTTGAATATGTCGCGGAAACCCTTGCCTTCGCAGGCGCGGAGCCCGTTGACGTTCCAAGAAATGAATTTCATAAGAGATGTGTTTATATCTTTTGCAAAGATTGTGCAAGCGAGCGCAATCAAATTTATTTGAATTGCCGAACGTAGCCAATCTTATGCAAAAATAGCAATTTCTCTTGAACTATCACTTTTGCAAGGCAATAAACTCCCATTATCCTATATGATAGGCCGCAAAACGCTTGCGGCGACCGCGCGGCACGGGCGGCGCGGCGCGGTTTTCCCGGCAGGGCGCAGGCGCTTCGCGGCAGCGATTTTTTATTTTCTCGGAGATGTTTTTCACTATCTCCTTGATAAATTTTCCGCTTCTATAAGAAAGTTTTTGTTACAAACTTTGTAACACGCGTTACAAACTTTGTAACATGTGTTAGAAACTTTGTAACATGTATTACAAACTTTGTAATAAACTTTCCCCTACGTGATGGTGAAAAATATAAAGGGTTTAGGAAAAAATAGTTCCGGGATAGTGAAAAGTCTGAGGCGGCTCGTTGCGCGCGTCTCCGTGCAAGCGGCGGCGGCATGCCGAGACAATTCGCGCTAAAACCTCGGAGACCCCGATTTTAGTGCATAATCCCGCTTTTTCTTACTATAAAATGCAACGAGAATAAAAACATTGCTTAATTTTGCGTTTAGAAGTTGCATCTCTTTGGTTGCTTAACATAAAGAAGTGTAGCTTGACATAAATAAAGAAGCGTTTATCATACGCTCTGTTCTTGGAAATTGGAACTTCGCACAAACCATTTACAGCCATGAACATTGCAATGGTAGATGCTTACGCGATATGTATAACAAACCTATCCACAATGTTAGCAAAGTGCAACTTTGTAAACATTTGTTGACTAAAATCGTAACATATCGGCGTGGGCTTCTGCATTGCTCGTTCTGTCTGTAAGGGCAATGCGAAGGCCTCAATTTACGGGATGGGTAATGGTACAGACTCCCGCGCTTTTTTGTTTGATTTATTATCAACATAGAATAAAATAGTAATCACTTGGCATGGGGAGTTGCTGAACTTTAAAATTTAATCATTATGGAAAACAAAACATTCATGAATCCTGAAATTCCAACCAGTGCAGAAAAAACATTGACAAACATTGCATATTTAGTGCTTGTCCTTGGAATTTTGGGTGGCTTTGTTCTGGCTATGGCTTCTCTGGCTATGCAAAGCGGTTATTTGTTTGGTGTTGCTGCAGCGACAGTATTGTCGTGTGTCTTAACATGGGCTTCTATGCGTGTCTTTGCAAATATTTCATTACGCCTTAAAGCAATTCAAGACGTGATGTGTCAAAAGAATATGGTGACCGAAACTAATGGAGAGCAGATGGCAATAGAGAACTCAAAAGTAGAAGAAGTAAAGCCACAGATTAAAAAGTTCTGAGTAAAGAAAGGCGATAAAGTCTTTTGGTTGACAAATGGCAAAACGTATATGGTAGATAGTGTTAGAGATGATGGCACAATTGTTATTGATAGAGGACTTTTAAGCGGTCTTCTTGCGGTTGATCCAGAAAATATCGGTTTGCCTAGTGCAGATGCCCAATAAAACTAGATAAACAATCTGAATATCGAAGCAATGTTTTTGTTCCCTTTGCTTTTTCTTACTATAAAATGCAACGAGAATAAAAACATTGCTTAATTTTGCTTTCCGAGCAGATTTGCCCAAATAATGAAGATATGAACCAACAGCAAACTCCTGCAACGGAAGACGGACTGCTCTTCTCGCAGATAAAGCAAGTGCTCGACGATGCGCGACGCCATGTGGCACGCACTGTCAATACCACTATGGTCAAAGCATATTGGCAGGTGGGGAAGTATATTGTGGAATACGAACAACAAGGAAAAGAGAGGGCAGAATATGGGAAAGGGGTGATTAAAAACCTTTCCGAACGCCTCATGAAGGAATACGGAAGCGGGTTCACGGTCACCAACTTAAAGATTATGAGGCAATTCTACCTCTTCTACCCAAAAGGTCACGCACTGCGTGACCAATTGAGTTGGACGCATTGGAGAGCATTGCTGACCGTGCAGAATGAAATCGCCCGCAACTATTATTTGCAGGAGTGCGTCGCTGCAAACTGGAGCACGCGCCAACTTGAACGCCAAATCAATACGATGTATTATGAGCGTATGCTGGCAAGCCGCGACAAAGATGCGGTAAGGGCAGAGATAGAGCAGTCTGCCCCAAAGGCCTTGCAGCCCCGCGAAATTATCCACGACCCTTTTATCCTTGAGTTTCTTGGAATTAAGCAGGGCGAACATTTTCTTGAAGGCGACCTTGAGCAGATGCTGATCAGTAAGTTGCAGCATTTTCTGCTGGAACTGGGGCGCGGCTATTCGTTCGTGGCGCGGCAGAAACGAATCACCTTGGGAGACAAGCATTTCTATATCGACCTCGTGTTTTACAACATTCCGGCGCGTTGCTACGTGTTGATCGACCTCAAAATGGACGAACTCACGCATCAGGATTTGGGGCAGATGCAGATGTATGTCAATTATTATACGCGCGAACTGATGAACCCCGGCGACAATCCGCCTGTCGGTATTGTGCTCTGCGCTGAAAAGAACGATGCTGTGGTGAAATACACGCTGCCGGAAGGAGAGCAGCAGATTTTTGCTGCCAAATACATGACATATCTCCCGACCGAGGAGGAAATCAAGCACCTGCTCTGCGAAGACAGCGCGGAGTATTATTACAGAAGATAGGCTTCGGTTCGGCAATTAAAACAAGTTTTATTGCGCTCACCTTGCACTATCTTTGCACAAGATAAACCATGAAAGATACAACCTCAACATCTAACTTTGAGTTTTGCGATGAAGATGCGTCGCTGAATGTCGCCTTTGCCGATTTTCAGGAGATTCCCACCTCCGGGTGCAATGTCCTTGTAAAGGCGAACAGAAATGGGAAGCGGCTGGTGCTGAAAGGATTGAAAGAAGAATACAGGCAGAAGAAAGTGTATGAGGAAGCTTTGCGCAAGGAATATGATATCCTCTCGTCGCTGCAGCACCCCAACATCATTTCTGCCGAGGGATTTGAGGAAGTTGAGGGCCTCGGACAGTGCATCGTGCTGGAATATGCCGGAGAGACGAACCTGCGCGATGCGCTGGCGGCAGGCATGGATCGAGTCACAAAGTTGAAAATCGTGCGCGAGTTGCTGGACGCCGTTGAGTATATCCACATGAAGCAAATCGTGCATCGCGACTTGAAACCAAGCAATATAATGGTTCTTGACGACGGCGGATACGTCAAGATTATCGATTTCGGACTGTCGGACAGCGACGTATATACCTTTCTGAAGCAGCCCTCGGGAACAGAGGCGTTCATGGCGCCCGAGCAGAAAGTTGCGGCGGGGAGCGACACGCGCAACGACATTTACAGCCTGGGCTGCATCTTGGAATGCATGAAGCTGGGGAAGAAATTCGACGGGATAATAGCCCGCTGCAAGAGACCCATCGAAGAGCGTTACCAGACGATGGCCGCGCTGCGCGACGATTTCGACAGCGTGTGCCGGCGCAAGGCGAGAATATGGTTGGCAGCGGCGGCGCTGGCGGCGGTCAGTCTATGCCTGTTCGGCGTGCGCTACCACTGGATGGATTATGTTTACGCGGTGGCGCGGTCCATCAACCTCACTCATTATAGTTTTAAGAAAGACGGCCTTTATTATAATATCCTCTCCAAGGAAGAGGGCACGCTGGAACTGACTTGCGGCGGCGATTTTGGAGCGTATGAAAACGATATCACCGTGCCCGACAGCGTGGAGTATAATGGCAGGACGTATGCAGTGGTAAGGATTGGCGATGATGCTTTCCGCCAGTGCCGCGACCTCATTGGAATAGTTTTACCGCCCACAATACGCAGTATCGGCAACAACGCGTTTATGGATTGCGATTCGCTTGCGACGGTCAACCTTCCCGACGGCATTACGGAGATGGGCGACTCCCTGTTCCGCCGCTGCGGCTGGTTGCACTCCGTGCATTTCTCCGAGAAAATGAAGGTGATACCGCCTTATTGCTTCACAATCGTCAAGAGTTTGCGGACATTCCGCGTTCCCAACGGCGTCACCTCCATTCAGCGCGATGCTTTCGGCGAATGCCTGATCACAGAAATCACGCTGCCCAAAGGTCTCCGAGAAATAGAGCGCGGCGCGTTCTGGGAATGTATTAACCTCAAAGAAATCCACATTCCGGCAAGCGTGGAGCGCATAGGCGACTACGTGTTTTGGGGTTGCAATTCGCTCAAAGACGTGTATGTGGAACGCGCCGAACCGCTTCCGATTACCGATATTTTCTATAAATTGAAAGACGTTAGGTTGCATGTCCCCAAAGGCTCGGCCGAGGCTTACCGTAATGCTGAGTGGTGGAAAGCCCTCACGGTGGTTGAAGATTGAAGCCCGGATTTTGAAAGAAAATCATTGTAAAAATTGAATTTTGGGGGAGACGTTACAATATTATATATGTAACCGCTAAACACTAAAAACATGCACAACGAAGAAACTAACCAAAGCATCGAGACTTTTTGCGAGCGGCAAGGATTTGTGTTCCACGGCAGAGGGCGCGGGCGGTATGGAATATATCCTTATTGGACGTGGCAGGACAGTATTGAGTATATGCCTCAAACAGGCCACCTCAAAATAACGGCCCGCTGCGGCACCTATACGGGAACGGTGGAGAGCGTGGAGCATTTCCTCGCGCTCCAGAAAGCGATGCAGATAGACCCGGCCGAAATCAACAATCCCGAGCAGGCGCACAAGAATTCCCACCTTAGACTGGAGCGAAAGATGGAACTGGCCAACAGGATAGCTTCGAGAATAAGGCTGCGCTATGGCTTTCGCCCCGAGAAATGCCTCCACATGGCTATGCAAGGAGATTGGTGGCACGCCACAAACCATCTTTCTCAAATGACCTCGAAGTTAGTGGACCGAGCAGCCGAGGCCGTGATCAGGGATATCGAGAGCAATAAGATAATGTAAGGACGTTTTTTGCGTTTATTAGTAGACGAGTTTACAAGTAAACGAGTAGACGAGACAAGTTACTCATGTAAAATATAATTAGCAAGACATCTCTGTCTTGTTTACTTGTATACTCGTTTACTTGTTTACTAAAAATGTTGCTTAAAACAAAACTTTTATGGCAAATCGTTTGCATTTTGCTTGGAATGTGCTACATTTGCAAGCGAAAAGCAATTGTCGCACCAATAGCATAGGCTTATTTATGGCACACAACGCACAGTTTTTCGGCTTTTACTTTTACTTTGCTCAGTAAAGCGAAGCGGGAAAGCGCGTGCCAAACATAACATTTGACCATACAACAATTCAGTCCCGCTTCCTACGAAGAAGCGGGATTTTTTGTTTTGAACGATTTCGTAAGCCAAATGAGCAAAGTCAAGTTTACTTGAACTTTGCCATGGCAAGAAATCGCACTTTTAAGAAAAAGAACAGCATGAAAAAGATAGCCATCCAGGGCATTCGCGGTTCGTTCCACGACATTGCCGCCCATCAGTATTTCAAAGGAGAGGATTTCAGGCTCGTGTGCTGCGACACGTTCGAGGACGTGTTCCGGCAGATGCGCATCGACAGCGCCTGCCTCGGTATGGTGGCGATAGAAAACACCATCGCCGGCAGCCTGCTCCACAACTACGAGCTTCTGCGCGAGAGCGGCATGAGCATTGTGGGCGAGCACAAGTTGCACGTAGAGCATAGCCTGATGTGCCTGCCCGAAGACACGGCCGACGACATACGCGAAATAAACTCCCATCCCGTAGCCCTTGCTCAGTGCCGCCGCTTCCTCTCGGAAAAGCGCGGGGTGAAACTCGTGGAAACCGACGACACGGCCGGAGCGGCGGAACAGATAGCCCGAGAGCAGCTGCGCGGGCACGCCGCCGTGTGCCACGCCGATGCGGCCGGCATCTACGGCCTGAAAGTCCTGGCGCGGGGCATTGAGGACAACAAGCACAACTTCACGCGCTTCCTCGTACTGGCAGATCCCTGGCAGGCCGAAGCCGTGAGACAGCAGGAAGAGGCCGACAAGAGCAGCATCGTCTTTGCCCTGCCCCACGAGGAGGGCTCGCTCTCGCAGGTGCTCAGCATTTTCAGTTTCTACAAGATAAACCTCACCAAAATCCAATCTTTGCCCATCATAGGCCATGAGTGGGAATACCTGTTTTATGTGGACGTGGTGTACAGCGACAGCCTCCGCTTCCGGCAGAGCGTCGACGCGCTGCGCCCGCTGACCCGCGCGTTGAAGATTTTGGGAGAATATAAAGGCAGCGTTTCCGTTAAGCCAGATGAGCAAAGTTGAGTTTACTCGAACTTTGCCATGGCGAGGAAACGCCTGTTGAAAACGAAATAATTATGGACGCATTACGCAAACCACAGCCCGCCGACCGCCTGAGCGGCGTGAGCGAATACTATTTTTCAAGAAAACTCAAGGAGGTGGCGCAGATGAGGGCGCAGGGCGCAGACATTATCTCGCTCGCCATAGGCAGCCCCGACCTGCCGCCTTCGCCCGAAACGGTCGAAACGCTCTGCCGCGAGGCGAAACGCCCCGAAGGGCACGGCTACCAGCCCACGATGGGCACGAAAGAACTGCGCACGGCCATGGCTGGATTTTACAGCCGCTGGTTCGGCGTGACGCTCGACCCCGACCGCGAAATCCAGCCGCTCATCGGGTCGAAAGAAGGCATCCTCCACGCCACGCTCGCGCTGGCCAATGTGGGCGACAAGGTGCTCGTGCCAAATCCCGGCTACCCCACTTACACCTCGCTCTCCAAACTGCTCGGTTGCGAGGTGGTGCCTTACGGCTTGCGCCCCGAAAACGGCTGGCAGCCCGACTTTGAAGAACTCGAACGCCTCACCGACGACAGCCGCGTGCGTATCCTGTGGATGAACTACCCGCACATGCCCACCGGCGCGGCGGCGCAGCGCACCACGTACGAGCGGGCGGTGGGACTGGCGCGGCGCAAAGGCTTTGTCGTCATCAACGACAATCCTTACAGCTTTATCCTCTCCAGCGAACGGCTCAGCATCTTGCAAGTGCCGGGCGCAAAGGACTGCTGCATAGAACTCAACTCCATGAGCAAGAGCCACAACATGCCGGGCTGGCGCGTGGGCATGCTTGCCTCGAACGCCGAGTTTGTCAGCTGGGTGCTTAAAGTGAAGAGTAATATAGACTCGGGCACCTTCCGCGCCTTGCAGCTCGCGGCAGCCACGGCATACGACAATGCCGACGCCTGGCACGAGGAACACAATATATATATATACGCGCGGCGCCGCCGTTTGGCTGAAGCCATCATGGAGGCACTCGGCTGCACCTTCGACCCCGCGCAGGTGGGCATGTTCCTATGGGGGCGTATCCCCGAAAGCCTGGACAATGCCGAGCAGCTTACGGAGCGCGTGCTGCACGAGGCGCACGTGTTTCTCACGCCCGGTTTCATCTTTGGCAGCAATGGCGACCGCTACGTGCGCATCTCGCTTTGCGCCTCCGAAGAAAAATTGCAAGAAGCCCTGCAACGGATTAACGCTATTTGCAAATAATATCATTTCTACTCGTCTACTTGTTTACTTGTCTACTCGTCTACTAAATCACAAATAATATGGAACTCAATATTACTCCTTTATCGCTGCCCGGCATAGAGATGCAGCGTCCGCTAATTATAGCCGGCCCTTGCTCGGCCGAAACGGAAGAACAGGTAATGAATACAGCGTGCCAACTGGCAGGCAAGGGCGTGCGCATTTTTCGCGCAGGCATTTGGAAACCCCGCACCAAGCCCGGCGGTTTTGAGGGCGTGGGCGAAATCGGCTTGCCCTGGCTCACGCGTGTCAAGAAGGAAACGGGTATGCTTGTGGCTACCGAAGTGGCTACGCCGCAGCACGTTGAGGCAGCCCTCGCGGCAGAGGTGGATATCCTTTGGATAGGCGCACGCACCGTGGCAAATCCCTTTGCGATGCAGGCCCTGGCAGACGCTTTGAAAGGCACAGACTTGCCTGTGCTCGTTAAAAATCCCGTCAACCCCGACCTCGAACTATGGATAGGCGGCATAGAGCGCCTCAACGGCGCAGGCATCACGCGCTTGGCCGTTATCCATCGCGGCTTTTCTTCTTATGAGAAACGCCTCTACCGCAACACGCCGATGTGGCATATACCCATAGAATTGCGCCGCCGCATCCCCAATCTGCCTATCTTCTGCGACCCGAGCCATATCGGCGGCGTGCGTGAACTGATCGCCCCGCTTTGCCAGCAGGCCATGGACCTCGGTTTCGACGGCCTTATGGTGGAAAGCCATTGCACGCCCGACTGCGCTTGGAGCGACGCGAAGCAGCAGGTCACGCCCGACGTACTCGACTTTATCCTCTCAAAACTCGTGGTTCGCGAGCTTGCCCCCACGACGGAAAGCCTTGAAACCCTGCGCCGCCACATCGATGAAATCGACAACAACCTTATGGAACTCCTTGCGAAGCGTATGCGCATCAGCCGCGAAATAGGACAGTATAAATTGGAGCACAACATGACCGTCGTGCAAACGCGCCGCTACAACGAAATCCTCGACAAGCGCGGCGCACAAGGCGTGCTCTGCGGCATGGCGCCCGAGTTTGTGAAAAGCGTGTTTGAGGACATTCACGAAGAAAGCGTGCGCCAGCAAATCGAACTGATGAATAAGAAATAAATCAATAACTCCATGCGCATACTTATCCTCGGAGCCGGCAAAATGGGCTCTTTCTTTACAGATATCCTTAGTTTCGACCACGAGACGGCGGTCTTCGACACCGACCCCAAGCGGTTGCGCTTCATGTACAACACGCAGCGGTTCACTTCCGAGGAAGAAATCAAGACCTTCCGCCCCGAACTCGTAATCAACGCCGTGTCGCTCAAGCATACGTTAGACGCGTTCCGCCGCGTGCTGCCGCTCCTGCCGCAAGACTGCATCTTGAGCGACATAGCCTCAGTCAAGACCGGGTTGAAAGACTTTTACGAGGCCAGCGGCCGCCGCTACGTATCGACCCACCCGATGTTTGGCCCCACCTTTGCCAACCTCGGCGCGCTCCACGACGAGAACGCCGTGATTATCTCCGAGGGCGACTATATGGGGCGCATCTTCTTCCGCGACCTCTATAAGAACCGCCTCGGGCTGAACGTTTGCGAATACACCTTTGAGGAGCACGACGAAACGGTGGCCTATTCCCTGAGCATTCCCTTTGTTTCCACGTTCGTTTTCTCGGCGGTGATGAAGCATCAAGACGCGCCCGGCACAACCTTCAAGCGGCACCTGCGCATCGCCCGCGGTGTGCTCGGCGAGGACGACTGCCTCCTGCGCGAAATCCTTTTTAATCCTTATACCGTAGAGCAGGTGCGCAAGATCGGTAGCGAGATGGAAACGCTCGCCCACCTTATTGAGCAAAAGGACGAGGAAGGCCTCAACGCCTTTATCCGACGCATTCGGAAAAATGTGTGCGAGGGCAAGTAGGGGCTTTATGATACAAAAAGAGAGGAATGTCATGCGACATTCCTCTCTTTTTTAGTGAAAAACTTGGGGCGCAGCCCCTTAATGCGTTTTAGGCTTCTGCCTGAGGCTCCACGGAGACAACGCTGCGGTCGCGGTTGCCGCGGTGGAAAGTTACCGTGCCGTCAACGAGGGCGAAGAGCGTGTGATCCTTGCCCATGCCGACGTTCTTGCCGGGATAGTGTACAGTGCCTCTCTGGCGAACGATGATGTTGCCTGCGATGCAGGTCTGTCCGCCCCAGATTTTAACGCCTAATCTTTGTGAAGCTGATTCGCGGCCGTTCTTAGAACTACCGACACCTTTTTTATGTGCCATGTTTTCTTCTGTTTTTTAGATTAAGCAATAACTTGTTTGATTGTGAGTTCCGTGAACTGCTGACGGTGACCGTTCAGTTTGCGATAGCCTTTGCGGCGCTTCTTGTGGAACACGAGCACCTTGTCGCCCTTTACGAGCACGGTCTTCACCTCGCATACTACCTTTGCACCCTCTACCACGGGAGCACCAACTTTAACTTCGCTGTCTGTGTCGAGTAGCAGCACTTTCTCAAATTCAACAGTCTGACCGGCTTCGGCTTGCGGCATGTGGTTCACGAAGAGCTTTTTGCCTTCTTCGGCCTTGAACTGCTGACCGTTAATCTCAACGATTGCGTACATTGTTGTTTTGATTGTGTATAAACGGTTATTCCGGGAGGCGTGCAGCACCCGCTGCCCCTTGTTCAGCCCCGTCGGACTCTAAAAGCGCGGCAAAGTTACTAATTCTTCTCGAATTACGATGCCTTGCCGCCCTTTTTCTTATAAGGAAAGTGATTTTTTAACGTCGAAAGGTTCAAATTCTTCCTTTTGCCGCCCGTTTTCAGGGCCGACAGCGCGGAGTATCAGCAAGATATTTTTCATTATCCCCGAGCAAAATCTTCCTTTCTGCCTGCAATTTTTTCCTATGCTATAAGAAAGTTTTTGTTACAAAGTTTGTAACATGTATTACAAACTTTGTAACATGTGTTAGAAACTTTGTAACGGCCGTTACAAACTTTGTAACAAACTTTTTCTTATAGGATAGTGAAAAATATCAAGAAGAAAGGGAAAATTATCTCGGAGAAAATAAAAACTTTCTTGGTTTCAATTAGAGCTATGTCCTAAGTGCCTGGAAGGCACTACAAAAGCGAAGCTTTTTGGTAACCGGGGACGAAGTCCTCGGATAGGCAAGGTGAGAACGATGTGCCTGGAAGGCACTACGCTATAGGACAGTGCCTTGTCAAGGTACAAAAAAGAGCGGGTGCGCAGCACGTTGCTGCGCACCCGCCCGGGGGATAAATCAAAATTTGCGTGGAGGTTATTTCACCAATACCTTGCGGCCGTTCACGATGTAGATGCCGCTGCGGCTGATGCCACTGAGGCGACGGCCGGAAAGGTCGTAGATGGCGGCGGGCGCGTTGGCGTTGTCGCCGTTCATCTTTTCGATGCCCGTATCGCCGGGGGCATAGGTGAGCGTCACGACGGTGTTGTCGGCCACTGCCGAGAGGCCTTCGTCGCCTTCGGTGGATTTGAGGTAGTAGCCCTCAATCGCGGGCGCAACGAGCGTGTAGGCATCGCCTGCCTTGACCCATTCGGAGGCGGAAGAAAGGACAGCGGCGGTCTTCTCGTTTACGGCGTTGACCGTTACGGAGAAGTAAGGCTGTGCATAGTATTCGTAAATGCGGTAGGGGTGTCCGGGGTCGTTCCAGCCTACGAGTGCGCCGGCTGCAAGACCGTCCCAGCATACGTTGTTAGAGCCTTTGATTTTCCAAGAACCGTCGGCGTTGCGCGTGAAGGCGAAGCTGTCGCCCGTGTCGCTCAGGAAGGCGGCGGTGGAGTTCTTCAAAGAAGGCACATACTTGCCTGCGCCGTTGTTGAGCACTTTGAATTTCGTGCCGCTTGCTTCGAGCGTCCAGGTGTAATAGGGTGTTTTGTCGTCGATGCTGTTGTCCTTGACCACTGCGCCGGTCTTGGCATTGGCCATGCGGTAGCCCTTGCGGGCGGCTTCGGTGGTGCAGTCGTCGTAGATGATGTAAGACTTGCCTGCCTCTACGGCCGTCACTTCCTTGCCGAGGCGCTTCACGCCGTTGGTGGCGCGGGTGGTGTAAACGGCGTTGATGGTCATGTCTTCGGTCGGGGAAATGGTGGTCTCGCCCGTGTAGTCGGAAGACTCGTAAGTGTAATAGGGCAGATTGGGATAGGCTATGGTGCAACTTTCGCCGACGGGGCAGCTCGTTTCGCTTTCATCGACGATGGCGCCATACTGGTCGCGGCTGACAATCGAGATGCTGTAAGCCGAACGAACGTACATGACGATCAGGCTCTTGTTTTCTGCCAAATTTTCAAACTGGGGGGCGATGGTGCTGCCCGTGAGTTCGTAGGCCAGCACGCTGTGGTTCTTGATTTCGGGGGCGGTGCAGGTGTAGGTCTTGCCTGCGGGTGCGCTCTGCACGTAAGTGCCGATGGCGTTGCCCTCGATGTCCTCGCAGTCATAAGTAATGGTGTAGACCTGTTCTACATTCCAGGCCGCGCCCTGCGGGCGGACAGCATTGCGGGAGTCGTCGATCGTAGAGCCGGAACTGATGATGCCGGGGAGCGTGTTGGAGGTGGCGGCAACGGGGAAGAAGTTGCGGGCGTTGAGCGCAAGGGCGTAGTCGCCGTAAGCGGGGTCGAAGGTCAGGGTCACGTTGCCTGCCGTCGCGCCCATGTAGACGGGATAGGCCATGCTACCGCTCTTGGTGGCGTTTGTGGAGATGAAACGTCCCGTGGCGGCGTTCTTGAGTTGTACGCTCTGGGTGCCGTCGGCTGCCACCGTGCTCTTCGTCACGAGCCAGGCATCGCTCTGCCAGGTTTCGCCGGCGTGGCGCAGCATGGTGCTTTCGCCGTCGTCGACAATCGCCGTGCCGGCAAAGGCTTCAACGGCGTTGGTGAAGCGGTAAGTCTTACCCTCTTCGAGGAAGCCGAAGGAAGCGAGGAAGGCAGCGTATTTGGCATCGAGCTGCTGCACGAAGGTTTCGAGTTCGGCAGTGGTGAGCGCTTCGGGGTCTACGTCCTTGATGAAGTCTTCAAGTTCCTGCTTTTCGGTTGCGCCGTACAGACCCGGGGCTTTCGCCTCTGCCGTGGCGTAGGTCTTGGCCTTGGCAAGATGTGCCTTGACGGCGTTGAGCTTAGCCTTGGCATCGGCTGCACCATCGGCGGCCTGAAGCATGGCAAATTCCCAAAGACCGCCGTTGCCGTCGGAAGGATTGTTGTAGAGATTGACGGCATAACCCTGTCCGCCGAGCGAAGCGTTCATCCAAAGGTTCTCAATCTGGTCGCAGCGGATAGAATAATAATAGTTGCCATTGTCGAGGCGGCCGTAGCCGGAGGCGTGGTCGGCAAGCACGAAGTTGTAGTTTTTCGCAGCAACATCGTAGTTCCAGCGGCCGGAGTTGTTCTGCGCCGTAGCGTTGGGGTTAACGGAGCCTGCGGGCACGGCCTTGCAGACGAGGGCGTAGTGGCCGGGATTGGCGGCATCTTCTTCAAGTGCCCAGAACTGATAGTCGTAAGCAGCGTCGCCTTCAGCAGCCTGCGCGTTGGTCCAGAGGCGGTTGGCGGCGGCGTTCTTGGCCGAATATTCGGTGATGAGCGGAGAGCCCTCGCGGAGCAGTTCTATGCACTTGCCGGCGCGTTCGCCCGTGGCGCGGGTGATGAGGCGATACCACGTCTTGCTCTCTGCGGTCGATACCTTCGGCATTACCTGCCCGGTTTCGCCGCCGCTCTCTTCACCCGTGAGGATGTAGTGGCGGCCGTAGTTGTAGCCTCCGTAGTTGAGCAGTAGCGTGTCGGCAGTGATGCGCTTCTGGAAATCGGCGAAGTCCTTGCGGGCTTTGGGCGTCCAGCCGGCTTCTGCTATGGCGATGAGGCGCGGCAGGGCGAGATATTCCATGAGGTTGCGGTCGGCCACGTGTTCCGTCCAGAACGTGCCTTGCACGCCCGTGTAGTGGGCGGCTTGGGCGGATGTGATGTCGGTGGGCACGGCTTCCTGTGCATACGTGTTCGCCACATTGTCTGTACCGTTGCCGGGGAGAGTGGCCTCGGCAGCGTCGTTGCTTTGCTTGCGGTTGATGTAGTAGGGGCCCCAAGGCGTGAACACGTTGTCAAGACCGAGCTCGGCGGCCTTGCGTGCGCCGGCTGCGGCGGGCTGCCAGCAGAACACGGTGGCGCCCGTCTCCTTAATCAGTTCGGTGTCGGCGTTGCCGGCCGTTATCGCCTCGTTCCACACGATGGTCTTCTTGCCGTTTTCTTTCAAAAACTCGGCCATCTCCTTGATGAAGTGGCTCTGCAACTGGCGGTAGTTGGTCAATCCTAATTCCTGATATCGGGCTTGGCACTCGGCGTTGCTTTCCCATTGCGAGGTGGGGCATTCGTCGCCGCCGATGTGGAAGTAGTCGTAGGGGAAGAGGGGAATGAGTTCGGAAAGTATGTTCTTGGCAAACTGCACTGCGGCGGGGTTTGCCACGTTGAGCACGTCGGAGGAAATGCCACCGTTGATCCACACAGAGGGAGCGGATTCGGGGTGGCAGCAATATTCGGGGTAAGAAGCCATGGCGGCAACGAAGTGGCCAGGCATATCCACCTCGGGAATTACCTCGATGTGGCGTTCCTTGGCATAAGCCACCACGTCCTTAATCTGCTCTTGGGTGTAGAAGTAAGGGCCGTAAACCTGATTGGTCCAATAGGGGCCGTACTCAAGGTCGGTGACATAGGTGTTAGATGCCGTTGCGCCGATGGTAGTGAGCTTGGGATATTGCTTGATCTCCACGCGCCAGCCTTGGTCGTCGGTGAGGTGCCAGTGGAAGCGGTTCATTTTGTAATAAGACATCACGTCGAGCATGCGCTTCACCTCTTCCACGGTGAAGAAGTGGCGGGCCACGTCGAGCATGAAACCGCGATAGGCAAAGCGCGGCTCGTCCTGAATGGTGACGCAGGGCAGGGCGTACTTAGTGACGGCGGCGTCCTGCTTGCCGGCCATGACATTGGCGGGCAAAATTTTCTTGACCGACTGGAAGGCATAGTAGAAACCAAGCACGCTCTTGGCACGCACGGTCACCTTGCCCTCGTTGACCATGAGGTTGTAGGCACCTTCGTTCATCGTGCCAGAATAGAGTGCCACGTCAAAAAGCGGAGCCTCGGCATCGGCCTGCGCCACGGCGTTGTAACCAGTGGCGGCGTTGAAGTCGAGCACGAAGCGTTGCACCTCTGCCACCATTTCGGCGGAGAGTGCACTGTTGTAACCTACCACAAAGTCCTGTGGCAGAACTACCTCGCCTGGGAGCGCGGTCATAGTCTTGGGTCTCGGCGTGAGGTTTACGAAATTGTCGGCGGACGCGATGCCCGTAGACAAAATCAAGGACATAAGAATCCAGAGAATTTTGTTTTTCATAGTAACTATGTTGGTTATTAAAAGGTTTTTCATCTGAAAATATATTACGAGTTGGTTGAATTAAGATAAAAACCAGAAAAAACAACTTGTTCAGTGTGGGCTAACGCTCGCCTTATCTGATAGCCCACGAGCCAGTGAGCCTGTCGGCTCCCGTCTCGCGTCCTATCTGATAAGGCGGCGGTCGGTGCCCGACCGCCCCACACAGAACAAGGGAAAAACCAAGAAAAACCCGTAGCAATGAAATATATACCGTTGCAATCTCGATAGCATCAAGGTCTCACGTGTTTTTTATGGTTTTTTCCTTGCGGCGTTTGAAGCGGGCGGGAACCGACCGCAGCCGAAGGGATTAAGGGCGAGCAAAAGCCGCAAGGCTTTAATGCTCGGCGTTAAGCCCGGCGGCGTGCCCTTGGGCTTCAAACGAAGCAAGCGGTTTTTATAGGTTTTTATCTAAAACCCTTTGAAAAATTCAACTAACAGGTAACTATCTTTTGCAAAAGTATGAAAAATAAAGTATGCCCGCAAACCTTTTCCCTTTTTCCTTAGCAGATAAGTGGCTTTTGTGGAAAATGCGTAATTTTGCAGCATGTCCGAACAAAGCCTGAAAGACAAAACAGCCAAGGGACTGCTCTGGGGAGGTATCAGCAACGGCGCACAGCAGTTGCTCAACCTCATCTTCGGCATCTTCCTCGCCCGCCTGCTCACGCCAGCCGACTACGGCATGGTGGGGATGCTCACCATCTTCTCCCTCATCGCCAACGCGCTGCAAGAGAGCGGCTTCATCTCCGCGCTCAACCAGAAAAGCGAGGCGACGCACCGCGACTTCAACGCCGTGTTTTGGTTCAACGTGCTGTGCAGCATCGCCATATATATAATATTGTACTTCTGCGCCCCGCTCATCGCGCTGTGGTTTCGGCAGCCCGAACTCACGCCTCTGGCGCGGCTGTCGTTCCTCACGTTCGTCATCTCATCTTTCGGCACGTCGCCCCGCGCCTACCTCTTCCGCAACCTGCGGGTCAAGGAAACAGCCTACATGTCGTTTGTCGCGCTGGTCGTTTCCGGCATCACAGGCGTGACGCTCGCCTACCTCGGTTTTGCGTATTGGGGCATCGCCATACAGAGCCTCACTTATTGCCTGTGCATGACCGTGACTGCATGGTACTTCTCCGGCTGGCGGCCCACGCTGCACATAGATTTCAGTCCCTTGAAAGGAATGCTGTGGTTCAGTTCAAAACTGCTGATTACAAATATCTTCACCCACATCAACAACAACCTTTTCTCCCTCTTCTTCGGCCGGCTCTACGGCGAAAAGATGGTGGGCTACTACAACCAGGCTAACAAATGGACGGGCATGGGCTACACCACCTTGACGGGTATGCTGTGGAGCGTGGTGCAGCCCGTCTTCGCGCGACTGGCCGACGATAGCCGCGAGCGGCAGTGCCGTGCCTTCCGCAAGATGCTGCGCTTCACGGCCTTCCTGTCCTGCCCCGCGCTCTTCGGGCTGGCGCTCATCGCCCCCGAGTTCATCACCTTGGCCATCACCGAGAAATGGCTGCCTGCCGCCCGGCTGATGCAGGTGCTCTGCGTGGGCGGCGCGTTTATGCCCGTGGCGAGCGTGTTCTCCAACTTCGTGATCGGCAGGGGGCGCAGCGATGTGTATATGTGGAGCACCATTGCGCTCTGCCTCTTGCAGACGCTCCTGCTCGTGCTGCTTCACCCCTACGGCGTGGAGGCCATGGTGTGGGCGTACGTCGTGCTCAACACGCTGTGGATAGGCGTTTGGTATCGCTACGTGCGCGGTATGACGGGGCTGAAATTCAGGGAATTGCTCAAAGACCTCCTGCCCTTCGTCTGCCTCGCAGCGGCGGCGGTGACAGGCGGCGGCGCGGCGGCCATGGCACTTGCCGGCGGCACACTCGCCTCGCTCTGCATCAAGATTGCCGTCACGGCCGGCATCTACCTCGGCGCACTGTGGCTGCTCAAAGCGGCTATCTTACGGGAAAGTTTGGAATACCTTTTGCATAAGAAGAAATAGACGCTCGCGCGTGCCTCTTGGCAACCATACAATACTATATATACGCGCGCTAGGAATGTTTTACTATTTACCCATCAATAATCACAATTATGATTTACTGGATTTTATTTATCGGCATCGCCCTTGTGAGTTATCTTGTTCAGGCGCAACTAAACTCAAAGTTTGAGAAATACGCCAAAGTGCCCAACGAGGCAGGCCTCACGGGACGTGAGGTCGCAGAAAAGATGCTGCGCGAGAATGGCATCTACGACGTGAAGGTAACCAGCACGCCCGGTATGCTTACCGACCACTACAATCCCGCCACCGGCACGGTGAACCTTTCAGAAGGCGTGTACAACAGCCGTTCTGTGGCTGCTGCCGCCGTGGCGGCGCACGAGTGCGGCCATGCCGTGCAGCACGCCGTGGCTTACGGTCCGCTGCAACTGCGCAGTGCGCTCGTGCCCGTCGTGCAGTTTGCCTCTTCTTGGGTGCAATGGGTGCTGCTGGCAGGCATTCTGCTTGTGGAGAGTTTCCCCTCCCTATTGCTCATCGGCATCGTGCTCTTCGCAATGACCACGCTGTTTAGTTTCGTAACGCTGCCCGTCGAAATCGACGCCAGCCGCCGCGCTACGGCCTGGCTCTCCAACGCCGGAATGACCACGGTGCGCACGCACAGCATGGCGGTCGATGCCCTGCGCTCGGCAGCCTATACCTATGTTGTCGCTGCCCTGAGTTCGTTGGCTACGCTCGTTTATTACATCATGATATTTATGGGGCGCAGCAGAGATTAGACTGGGTAGGCGGCAGCGGTCAGCCTCTGTCGTAAGTTATTCAGAAAAATAATGGATAAATTCAATGTTCTCGGCGAAGCCCCCGTGGGGCGACTGCTGGCGCAGTACGCCTTCCCTGCCATAGTGGCCATGGCGGCTTCGTCGGTCTACAACATCATCGACGGCATCTTCATCGGGCAGGGCGTGGGCGCGGAGGCCATTATGGGGCTGGCGCTGACGGCTCCCGTGATGTCGCTCACGGCGGCATTCGGTGCAATGGTGGGCGTGGGCGCCTCCACGCTGATGAGCGTCAAACTCGGGCAGCGCGACTACGGCACGGCGCAGCGCATCCTCGGCAACGTGGTGATTATGAACATCGCCATGGGGGTGTCGCTCGGCCTGTTGCTGCTACTTTTCCTTGAACCCATCCTCCGCTTCTTCGGCGCAAGCGATGCCACGCTGCCCTATGCCTACGACTTTATGAGCATCATTCTTTTGGGCAATGTGGTGACGCATCTCTACCTTGGGCTCAATGCCCTGCTGCGCTCCACCAACCGTCCGCAGAAGGCCATGCTCGCCACCTTCGGCACCGTGGGCCTTAACTGCGTGTTCGCCCCGATTTTCATCTTTGCCTTAGACTGGGGCATACGCGGCGCAGCATTTGCCACCATTCTCTCGCAGATGGTGATGCTTTGCTGGCAGTTGAGGCTCTTTTCAGACAAATCAGACCTCATCCACCTGCATCGCGGCATCATGCGCCTGCAACGCAAGATTGTGGGCGAGTCGCTGCTCGTGGGCCTGCCGCAATTTCTCATCAACCTCTGCGCCTGCATGGTCACGGTAGTCGTGACGCGCAGCATGGCAGAGTTTGGCGGCGACGTTTCGGTCGGCGCATTCGGCATCTGCAACCGCCTGGTGCTCTTTGCCGTGATGGTCATCATCGGCCTGAACCAAGGCATGCAGCCCATCGCCGGCTACAACTACGGGGCACAGCGTTACGACCGCGTGCTTCAGGTGCTGAAACTCGGGCTCGTGGCCGGCGTGTGCATCATGAGCACAGGCTTCTTGGTTGGTACTTTCTTCGCCGAACCCTGCGTGGCGCTCTTTGCGAAAGACGCGCCCGAACTAATTGCCGGCGCGGCGCACGGCCTGCGCATCTTGGTGATGTTCTTCCCAATCGTTGGCGTGCAAATCGTTTCCACCGCCTTCTTCCAAAGCATTGGCATGGCGGGCAAGAGCATCTTCCTCTCGCTCACGCGCCAGCTCATCTTCCTCTTGCCCTTGCTCCTGATTTTGCCGCACGTGATGGACAACCCGATCGACGGCGTGTGGTACGCCTCGCCTGTCTCCGACTGCATCTCTTCTATCCTGGCCATGACACTCCTGGGCATAGAAGTCAAGAAATTCCGCAAACGCATCGCTTAATTGTTTCCCCTTATGACGACCCCCTTCGTAATCACCATAGGCCGCCAGCTCGGCAGCGGCGGCAGGCAAATCGGCAGACTGATTGCCGACAGGCTGCAAATAGAATACTTCGACAAGGAAATTCTCGACCTCGCCGCCCGCGAGAGCGGCTTCCGCCCGGAACTTTTTGAAGAGAGCGATGAGAAAAACAGTTTTCTGCGCTCCATTTTCGGCAATATCATTCCTTTCTTCGGCAGCCCTTCCGAAAAGATTTACCCCGACGCGCTGAGCCGCGAGAACCTCTTTCGCTTGCAGGCAGATGCCATTCGCAAGGCGGCGGCCGAACGTTCGGCAGTCTTTATCGGCCGTTGCGCCGACTACGTGTTGCGCGACCACCCGCGCTGCCTCAATGTGTTCCTGACTGCCAATATGGAAGACCGCATTGCGCAGGTGATGCTGCGTGAGGGCATCGACCGCGCGGCAGCCGAGCGGCGCATCGAAAGCGGCGACCGCCAAAGAGCATCCTTCTACAACTTTTACAGTTCCGGCACGTGGGGTGCAGCTGCCACCTACGACCTTTGCATCAATTCCTCCCTGCTCGGCATGGAAGAGACGGCAGAACTGATTATCGGCTTTGCCCGCAAACGTTTTGAGAACTTATGAAGCGTATCGGACTGCTTTCGGATACCCACAGTTGCTGGGACGAGCGCTTTGCAGACTATTTTGCCGACTGCGATGAGATATGGCATGCCGGCGATGTGGGGTCAATGGAAGTCGCCGACAAACTCGCGGCGCTGCACCCCCTGCGCTGCGTGTGCGGCAACTGCGACGGCGGCGACTTGCGCATAGTCTATCCGCCTTTGGCGCGTTTCCGCGTGGAGGAGGTAGAGGTGATGATGACGCACATTGGCGGTTATCCCGGACATTACGCGCCGCATATCCGCGAGCGGCTGATGAGCCGCCCCACCGACCTGTTTGTGTGCGGTCATTCGCATATCCTGAAAGTCGTGCGCGACCCTGTGCTCAATCTTCTGCACATCAACCCCGGCGCGGCTGGGCATCAGGGCTGGCACTTGGTGCGCACCCTTGTGCGTTTCAGCATTACAGGCAAGCGTATCCACGACCTCGAAGTCGTGGAGTTAGGAGGAAGATAATAATGACAATAACGAGGGAGGCACGCCGATTGGCGTGCCTCCCTCGTTATTGTATGCCTTTGCGGCTAAGTGGTTAGGCAATGGTGAGCAGTGTGGTGCCTTCCATTACGCTGTCGCCTGCTGCCACGCACACGGCGGACACCGTGCCTGCTGACTCGGCGCAGATGTTGTTTTCCATCTTCATGGCTTCCAGCACGAGCACCACGTCGCCTGCCTTCACGGCCTGCCCTGCTGCTACGTTCACTTTCGTCACTACCCCGGGCAGGGGAGCTTTCACGGGCGTGCCGCTGCCGGGTGCGCTCTTGCCTGCTGCGGGCGCGGGGGCTGCGGCAGGCGTTTCGGCTGCCGGCTGTGTGGCGGGCGCGGGAGCGGCTGCGCCAGTGGCGCTTTCAGGCAGGTTCTCTTCAAGCAGCGAAGAGCCGTGCATCTGTACCTCAAAAGGCAGGCCGTTTACCTCAACCTGTGCCTTGTCGCCTTGGATGCCGCGAATGGTAACGTCGTACTCGGCACCGTTAATGGTATATTTGTATTGCTTCATCTTTTTGAAATCGTTGTTTTAGAAATTATTGTTTACGGAACTGCATTAAAGCCTGTTCATCAACTGCGAGGGATGATTCCAACTGCTTTCCTGCGGCAGGAAGGTGATGATGTCGGTTTCGTCGTCGTGCACCACTTCCACTTCGTGCTCAATCAGCGCGAGGGCAATGGCCGCAGCGTAGGCGGGCATGCGTTCCTCGCTTACCTGCGGGTGCTCGCCGTCGACGAGGAGGTCGGCAATCGTGCCTTCGCGGTCGTCGAGGCGAATGCTCACGGCGTGTCCGTTGATTTGATATTGAAAAGTTTTCATTGCTTGCTTTTTGCCTTTTGTTTACAAGGGGATATTGCCGTGCTTCTTGGCGGGGCGCGTTTCGCGCTTGTTGGCCAACTGCGCGAGGGCGCGGCAGATGCGGAAGCGCGTGTTGCGCGGCTCGATTACATCGTCAACATAACCGAATTCGGCTGCCTTGTAGGGGTTGGTGAAGAGGTCGTTGTATTCCTTTTCCTTCTCGGCGAGGAATGCCTTGGGGTCTTCCTTCGTCTTAGATTCCTTACCGTCGAGAATTGCCACGGCGCCCGATGCGCCCATTACGGCAATTTCGGCAGAGGGCCAAGCGTAGTTGAGGTCTGCACGGAGCTGCTTGCAGCCCATCACAATGTGCGAGCCGCCGTAGCTCTTGCGCAGCGTCACGGTTACCTTGGGCACCGTGGCTTCGCCGTAGGCATAGAGCAGTTTTGCGCCGTGGTCGATCACGGCGTTGTATTCCTGACCCGTTCCCGGCAGGAAGCCCGGCACGTCCACGAGGCTCACGATGGGTATATTGAAGCAGTCGCAGAAGCGCACGAAGCGAGCCGCCTTGCGCGAGGCGTTGCAGTCGAGCACGCCGGCGTAAACGCTGGGCTGGTTGGCCACAACGCCCACGCTCTCGCCGTTGAAACGGGCGAAGCCGATGATGATGTTGCGGGCAAAAGAACGCTGCACTTCGAGGAACTCGCCATTGTCCACCACAGCCGAGATGACCTTATACATGTCGTAGGCCATGTTGGGGTTGTCGGGGATAATCTCGTTGAGGCTGTCTTCCTTGCGGTCGATGGGGTCGTTGCAGGCAACGCGCGGGGCGCGTTCCATGTTGTTCTGCGGCAGATAGGAGAGCAGGCGGCGGATAAGGGCTGCGAACTCCTCTTCCGTCTTGGCCGTGAAGTGGCAAACGCCGCTCTTCGTGGAGTGAACGCCTGCGCCGCCAAGGTCTTCCTGCGTCACGTCCTCGCCCGTCACGGTTTTCACCACCTTCGGACCGGTGAGGAACATGTAGCTCACGCCTTCGAGCATCACCACGAAGTCCGTGAGGGCAGGGGAGTATACCGCGCCGCCGGCACACGGGCCGCAGATGCCGGATATTTGGGGCACCACGCCGCTGGCCTCGATGTTGCGTTGGAAGATGTTGCCGAAACCGGCGAGGGCGTTGATGCCTTCCTGTATGCGTGCGCCGCCCGAGTCGTTAAGACCGATGCAGGGCACGCCCATCTTCATGCTCTGGTCCATCACTTTGCAGATTTTCTCTGCCATCGTTTCGGAGAGCGAGCCGCCGTTTACAGTGAAATCCTGTGCAAACACATAGACGAGGCGGCCGTTGATTGTGCCGCTACCGGCTACCACGCCATCGCCGAGGAACTGCTTCTTCTCCATGCCGAAATAGTGGCAGCGGTGAAGTTTGAACATGTCCATTTCCTCAAACGAGCCTTTGTCGAGCAGCATGTCGATGCGCTCGCGTGCGGTGGCCTTGCCTTTTTCGTGTTGCTTCTCAATCGCTTTTTCCCCGCCGCCGAGGCGTGCCTTCTGGCGGAGTTCCACGAGTTGCTTGATTTTCTTTAATTGTTCACTCATAATGTGTAATTGTGTGATGATTTCTATTCGGGCGAGATACACAATATTATATATATGTATCTCAAAGCGGGGCAAAGTTATGAAAAAAACGGTACACTTATAGGGCATTTTGTGCGATTTCGTGCATTTGCTGCGCAGAAAGTCTGCAAAAAGTGACAGATGTTTAGATTATTTTTGTGTAGAAATAGCATCGGAAAGCTGGAAACATTGTATTTTTGCAGCCGAGAGGTTATCCTCTTTTTTTATAATTAAAATCATATCCACCAAAAACTAAAACTTATCCATTATGAAGAAGTTAATGATGCTCGCTGCCATGGCTATTTTCTGCGTCAGCATGAACGCGCAGGAACCCCAGAAGAAAGAATGTTGCAACAAGGCAAAGACCGAATGCTGCGACAAGAAGGACAAAAAGGATTGCAAGAAGGACTGCAAGAAAGACTGCAAGCAGGCTTGCGACAAAGCAAAGTGCGGCGATTGCAAGAAAGATTGCAAGAAGAAGGATTGCAAAAAGGCTTGCGACAAGGCCAAGAAAGGCGATTGCAAGAAGGACTGCAAGAAGTAAAATACTTTTCTTTAAATCCATACAGTTTGAGAGGAGGAGCGTAAGCCCCTCCTCTTTTTGTTGCGCCCCATTCAATCGCGCGATAACAGCCTTTTCATATTCCCCACCCGCCTTTTGGGACATATCAAAATCCTTTTACAGCCCCCGACGGCAAAGACTTTTCAAAAAAATACACACTTTTTTTGCGCTTTCAGAAAAACGCTATATCTTTGCCAAGACAAACTATCTGCGCAGAAAGGTGACAAAGGGTCCGACTTTCATCGCAGAAAAGCACATCAGTATTTTTACGGACTCATCCTTAAATCTATTTCCTATATGCTTAAACCCATTAAATCTGTCAGCATGGCGCTTATGGCGGCAGCAGTAACGGGTATGCCCCTCTTTGCTGCACCGATCGAAGCACATGCCGAGGTTGCCGCTGTGCAACAGACAGGCGTTGTGAAAGGTGTCGTCAGGGACGATGCCGGACAGCCGGCTATCGGAGCCGTTGTCTTCGTGGTAGGAACGAAAAACTCAACCACTACCGACGTTGACGGCTCGTTTACTTTAAAGAATGTGCAGAAAGGCGCAACCATCCGCATCTCCCTGATCGGCTACAAACGTCAGGATATCAAGTGGGACGGGGGCGCCCTTAATGTTACCCTCGAAAGCAACGACAACTCCTTCGAAGAGGTGGTCGTTACCGCCATGGGTATCGCCCGTAAGGAAAAGTCGCTCACCTATGCTACCCAGCAGATTAAGAACGACGAATTCATGAAGGTGCAGGATCCCAACCTCGTTAACTCTATCGAAGGTAAGGTTTCCGGCGTGACCATCACCCCCAGCGCAGGTGGCGCGGGCGGTGCATCCAAGATTATCCTCCGCGGTAACAAGTCTATCATGGGTAACAACCAGCCGCTTATCGTTGTGGACGGTATACCTATGACCAACAATACCCGCGGCCAAATGGACGGCACGGGCGACATCGCCGTGCTCAACTCCACCGCCGTGAGTGAAGGTTCCGACCCTCTCTCACAAATCAACCCCGACGACATCGAGTCAATGAACATCCTGAAAGGTGCTAACGCTGCCGCACTTTACGGCTCGGCTGCCGCCAACGGTGTCGTGATGATTACCACGAAGAAAGGTAAGGAAGGCAAGCTCGATGTGAACTTCACCTCGAACGTCACCTTCGATACCCCGCTCCTTACGCCTGAAATCCAAAACCGCTACGGCGCGTCGATTAACGGCACGAGCATCAGTAAGGACAGCTGGGGACCCGCACTTGGCAACACCGGTAACCATTACACTTTGCAAAGTGCCGACGGCAAGACGGTTTACCTGCGCGACCAGGCTTACGATGATATCAAGGACTTCTATCGTCTTGGCGTAACCACTAACAACTCCATCTCGCTTTCCGGCGGTACGGAAAAGATTCGTACCTACGTGTCGTATGCCAACTCGCACGCCAACGGTATGATTCGCACGAATAGTTACAACCGTAATACGTTCGCCTTCCGCCAGTCATATAAATTCTTCAAACGCGTGACGATTGACGTAAATGCCAACTACGTACAGACGGTTACCCGCAACCGTACGTCCGGCGGTCTCGTGATGAACCCCATCTACGACCTCTATACCGCCCCGCGCAATGTGGATATGCGTTATTATAAGGACAACTATCAGGGTTACGGCACATGGACGTCCTCTCCGCAAAGCGGCTGGCTCATGGATCCCTCAAAGGGCGACAACTACGTTTGGGGTAGCAAGACCTATCAGCTCACCGGCCCCATGCAGCAGTGGGCTATCAACAACGCCGGCAACAACAACCCCTATTGGCTCATGAACATGAACCAAGGCAAGGACAAGGAAGACCGCTTCTATGGTTACTTCCAAGGCAAGATTGACATCTACGACGGCCTTGCTTTCCAAGCCCGCGTATCGCTCGACCACACGAAATTCAGCCACGAAAGCCACCGCTACGCCACTACGCAGTTGCCCAGCTCGATGGACGACTTCGGCCGTTACTGGCTCAATAACCAGAAGACGAATGAACTCTATACCGACTACCTCCTCAGCTATAACAAGAAGTTTGGCGACTGGAGCGTATCGGCTACTGCTGGCTACGTAGGTCACACTCTGAAGTCTGAATATGTTTCTACCGACGTGACCGCTACGCAGTTCGACGGACAGCGCAAGTTTCTCTCTGATGACAATGTGGTTATCAATCGTTTCGAACCGAACTCCGGCGGTGACGGTGCAACCTCCAAGTCCGAAGGCTCCAACTGGGACAAGGCTGCTCTCGTTACGGCGCAGATAGGTTGGAAAGACTACGTTTATGTGGACGGTTCTTACCGCCGCGACTGGTATCGTGCCTTCAAGCAGTTTGCATACATGGGCACGCCCGACAACTATGGCTATTTCGGCTTCGGTGCCAACGCCATTCTTTCCTCGCTCTTCAAACTGCCCGAATGGTTCAACTATGCCAAGTATCGTCTGAGCTATTCAGAAGTAGGTAACTCCATTCCCAACAGCGTCTACAACCTCGCTGTCAGCAACAACGTGCGCGGTACGACCACGCTCTCCGGCTACAATAGCTTCTGGCCCATTCCTGAAAAGACCAAGTCGTTTGAAACGGGTCTGGAAATGCAGTTCTTCAACAACCGCCTCAATGCCGACATTACTTATTATAACTCGGCCATGCACAACTCCTATCTTGAAATCTCCGGCACCAACGGCCGCACGCAGCCTGTCAATACCGGCGTTATCCGCAACCAAGGTGTTGAACTGACGCTTGGCTATGACTGGAAGATTTCTAAGGACTGGCGTTGGAAGACTTCTGTTAACTTCTCGTTCAACAAGAATAAGATTGTCGAAACCTACCGCGACGAGCAGGGTAATCCCAAGATGCTCACGCAGGGCCTCGCTGGCGTTCAGGTACGCTATGTCGAAGGCGGTTCTTACGGCGATATGTACGTGAGCGACTTCCGTCGTTGGCAGACCGACGTTTATCAGTATGAAGTGCCCGACGTGAATGGCGGTGCTCCTACCGTTTACTACACTAATTCGCCCACGGCCGATGCAGCCGGCAACCCCCTCGCCGACGGTATCACAACAACTAAGATTCACAATGCAGGCGACATCTACGTCAACTCAGAAGGCAAGCCGACTATAGACGGTAGCTTCGCATACGTGAAGCCCAGCGGCACGATCAGCAACACGCCGAGCAATCCTTACGGCAAGTACATCGGCAACATGAACTCCAAGTTCCAGATTGGTTGGTCGAACTCATTCCACTTTAAGGACTTCACGCTCTACTTCCTCATCAACGGTCGCATCGGCGGTAAGGTGATTTCTATGACCGAAGGCTACCTTGATGCACTCGGACAGTCGCAGCGCACGGCCGATGCCCGCATGTATGCTGAAAACAACGGCATCTACGCCGACAACGGTCAGCTCGGCATGTACGTGCCCGACGGCAGTGGGCAGATTGTTCCCATTCAGACTTGGTATGAAACAGTGGGTCGCAACAATCCCGCCGACTACGTTTACGATGCCACCAACTTCCGCCTCCGTGAGCTCTCCTTCGGCTACACGTTCCGCAACCTCCTCGGCGATGGCAAGAACCTCACCATCTCGTTCATCGGACGTAACCTCTTCTTTATCTACAAGGATGCTCCCGTTGATCCCGACATCTCCCTCTCCAACGGTAACGGCCTCGGCGCATTTGAAATCTTCAACCTCCCGTCCGCACGTTCCTACGGTCTGAATCTCAAACTTAATTTCTAAAAAGCAGAAATGATGAAACGCAAAATATTCTTTTCAGTCTTGGCTGTGGCAACCGCTTTCAGCTTGCAGTCCTGCCTCGACTATGATGTGCCCGGCGATGAATTGAACTCCGACCAATCGCAGCTCTCCAACGACTTCCAGGGCGACATCGACCAAATCAATTACCACCACCAAACGTCAGAGGAAGGATTTGAGGCAGCCTATACCGCCTTGGCTCCTTATCTCGGTTCGTGCAAAACGGCGCAGTATTGCCTGCGCGGCGGTAAGAACGGCGACGTGCCCGGTGCACACGCCTACCAGCGTCAGTATGGCCTCGGCCCCGATTGCTACGCCAACTACATGACCATTCCGCACCGCGACTTCATGTATGGCACGTGGACCTCTACTTACAACAACTCCAACGACTTCAACGGTGACCCGCGCGGCAGCTACTCTATGGTGAAAAACGGCATTATACCCGTGCTCAACCACCCGCAGATCGACAGTATTCCCGAAGTCAAGGCTATTAACCTCCTTTACTACTGTATCTCGGCACAGGAAATGGCCGATATCTCTGGTCCGTTCACCTATATCGAAGACAAGAAGAATATTGAAAATCCTTCTGTCTACAACGATATGGAGACCATTTACAGAGGCATTGTGCAGAACCTCGACACCATCGTGGCTTGCCTGCGCAACTTCTCCTCTCGTCCCGAATGGTACAAGAACCGCGTGGGTGACGTGCTGATGTCCAACAACGAGACCAACCGCGACCTCCTTAGCGGCTTCAGCGGCATGACCACTTACATAAAGCTGGCCAACTCCTTGAAGCTCCGCATGGCGATGCACATCGTGAAGGTTGAGCCTGAACTTGCACAGAAATGGGCAGAAGAAGCCGTGCGCGATGGTGTTGTCGAGTCCATTGACGAACAGTCTGGTTTGTTCCCCGTAGTCAGCGGTTTCGCACATCCTATGGTTACCATTATCGACTCTTGGGGCGACTCCCGCCTTTCGGCTTCCTTCGAAAGCCTGCTTATGAGCCTTGATCATCCTTACACGAAGTACTTGATTACGAAAAACTCTAACGAGATTACCAACAAGAAGACAGGCGAAGTGCTGCCTGCCAACAAGAAGATTGTCGGCATCCGCAGCGGTACGCTGGTTGGCGACGGCCAGAGCTATGGACAGAACCAGCGTCAGGCTTACTCCGGCATCGACCGCAACTACTTGAACGACGCTCCGCTTTACCTCGTGAAGTTTGCTGAAGTAGACTTCCTGCGTGCCGAAGGCGCGCTGCGTGGTTGGAACATGGGCGGTTCAGCCCAATTCTTCTACGAACGCGGCATTCGCAACGCTTACCTCGATGAACCTTGGTATGTATTTGAATACAACGACCTCGTTGAGGAATACCTGCAGCGCGAAAAGCCTGTTGAGTACGTGCAGTCCGACCCCATGGGCGACGGTGAAGATTGGCCGAGCCTTACGAAGATTGGCGTGAAGTGGAACGAAGCCGACTCTAAGGAAACGAAGCTCGAAAAGATCATCACGCAAAAGTACATCGCCCTCTTCCCCCTCTCCACAGAGGCATGGACGGAACTGCGCCGCACAGGCTATCCCAAGTGTTTCCCCGTGCTTAACACGAGCGACGGCGACGGCTCTATCGCACAGGGCGAACTCATCCGCCGCGTGCCTTGGCAGAGCACCGACCCCATCGAGTTGCAAAACATCAACAACACGGGTATCACAGCACTCGGCGGATCCGACTTGCAGGCCACGCGCCTGTGGTGGGACGTTGATGCACCTAACTTCTAATACACTATAATTAATAGGGGCGTATAGTATCTATGCGCCCCTATTGGTTTTTGCATACGTCAATCTATTCATATTAACCCCAACCAAAATTAAATTCTTTTTTTTAACCCTTAAATCATTTTCATCATGAAAAAGTCTACATTCGCTGCGTTATTGCTGGCAGGCTGCGCTTTCGCCGCCCCCGCTGCAGCACAGACGTCCCCCACGGCTACTGATGAGATTTACAATTTCGACGGCTTCACCGATTCAGGTCTCCTCGAATTGTTCTACAATGCCAATCAGCAGGGACGCAAGTACCCCACCGACGCCGAGTTCGAGGCAGCCGGTATCAGCAAGGGCGACATCGCCTTTGTTCGCTCGCACGTGCGCCGTCGCGCCATTATGAGCGACGATGACCGTCTTAATCAGGACGCTACCTCCAAGCGTCAGCTTTGGATGAACATTCCCATGGACGTGGGTTCGGGCGGCGCAGCCGGCTATCCCGGCACTAAGTTCACCTCCGACGTATTTTCAATGTGGAACTATACGAATCTCTTCGGCTCTTGGAACCACAGCATTTTCCAAGCTCCCGGCTGCTGGGTTGATGCCGCACACCGCAATGGTACAGACATCATGTCGGGTATCAAGTTCTTTGAAAGCTGGACGGCCGGCAGCGGTGACAAAGCCTATACAAAACTCATCACAGAGAAGAACTCCGACGGTACGTTTAAGTACACTCAGGCATTGATTAACTGTTTGATGTATTTCGGCGCAGATGGCATCAACTATAACTGGGAAGATGCAAGTTATTCTAATTCAGATGTCACAGCCTTCCATAAGTCTCTTTATAAGGAGGCCGCAGCACAAGGCTTTGACAATTTCCATGCCGGCATCTACACATCAAACTCTACCTTGACCCCTGGTTATAAGGAAGCATTGTTCGGCACAACTGCAACTGGCAGAACATTTGATCTGATGCTAAACTATTCCGGCGGTGACTTTACTTCTGCAAATGCTATGCGTACCTCCGTTCAAACAGCAGAATCTGCAATGGGCACTTGCGAAGGTCTTTACACCGGCGTTTGGTTTGTGGGTATGGATCGCAGCTGGAAGAACCTTGTAGCAAATGCCGAGAGCAAGCGCATTGGCGTTTGCCTATGGGGCGAACACGGCCAAAGCCGTCTGATGAGCTACAACGTAGGCGACGGCGCTTTCGACACGCAGGAAAACTATCAGCGCCTTATGGAGCGTTGCTTCTCCGGCGGTAACCGCAACCCGCTCAACCGCCCGGCTATTAGCAATACAGGCAACAACTGGGAACGCACGGCTGACAAGCTGCCTTTGCAGACCTTCTGCGGCTTGGCTTCGTTCATTCCCGAACGTTCCACCATTCAGGGCAACCTGCCTTTCGGCACGCACTTCACCCTCGGTAACGGCGAACGCTACTTCTATAAAGGCAAGCGCACCAACGGCAGCTGGTACAACATGGGTGCACAAGACCTCGTGCCCACCTATCGTTGGATGGTGGTTAATCCCGGCACCACGACCGTCAGCACCAATATCCAGCCCAACTATACCCACACCGATGCTTACACGGGCGGTTCTTGCCTGCGCCTCACGGGTGCTGCCGTTTCCGGCGGTACGGACATCGTGATGTACAAAACCGCGCTCAAGGTGAGCGGCTCTGCTCCTTATGCCAAGGTGGCTGTGAAAAACGGCAAGGAAGGCAAAAACGCCTCTTCGCTCTACGTTATCCTGCGCAAGCAAGGCAGCGGTCAGTGGATTGAAGTGCCCTACGGCGACGTTAGCGGCGCAACTTGGGAAGAAAAGACCCTCGAAATCGCCGGTCTTTCTACCAACGACGTAATCGACCGCATCGGTCTCCGCGTTAAGGGCAACGACGACAATTACAGCCTGCTCGTCGGCAAGCTCGAAATCAACGACAACAGCACCGTTACGCCCGCTAATGTGCGCGACGTGATGGTAGAAGTGAAGGAAGAAACCAAGACCTCTATGGGTGCCAAGATTTATTGGGACGTTAACGCTGTGGCTACCACGCGTGCCGCCTGGGGCCTTGTTTACAACGACGAAGCCAACATCGACCACTTCGAAATCCTTTACAAGAACGGCGATAACGGTCGCGTTTCTGAAATCGGCCGCACCAGCAGCTGGTCTACTTATGTAGGCAACATCATGTTTGAAAGCGCAGCCGATCAGCCTTACATCGGTGTTCGCGCTGTCAGCACCGACCTCAAGACTTATTCCGCCACCGAATGGGTAGCCGTTCCCCGTGCCGCCCAGTCCGCACTGCCCGACCGTGCTGATAATGGTAACTATGGCGAAAGCTGCATGGACCCCGCCTGCGAAGGTGCAGCTATTGCCCGCGAACAGCGTTACGTAACTTCTGTTACCACGACGGGTGCTACCGAAAACCTCAACTATTCTGCAACGGGTCCCGTGGCTGATGGCTCTCAGTATGCCGACGCTACCGACCACGTGCTCAAGGTGGCACAAGGCCAGACCGTTACCATGAACATCAAGTGCGCAGACAAATCCGACGGTTTGAAGTGGTGCTTCCTCGGCGGTTGGATGGACCTCAACGGCAGCGGCGACTTCGACAAACCTCTTCCCACAGAGCGCACGGCTGATGAGATTGCCGCAGGCAAGACCGAAACCGACCCCGAAGGCGAACGTCTCTTCTTTGCCGGTACGCTCCGCGCAGCTACTCCTGCTTTCCAAAGCGCAGAAGGCGTAACCTTCTCCTTCACCGTGCCCAACGATGCAACGCCCGGTCCGAGCCGCCTGCGCATCGTCTTCTCCGATGCATGGTTTGCCGGTATGTTCAACCCCGTTGGCCAGCACGCTAAGGGCTTCTCGATTGACTTCGGTGTAGAAATCACCGGCACGAACCCCGGCCGCGTTGTAATTGACACGCGCGATCAGGGCGTAGCCGACCAGCCCGAGGGCTTCAGCCAGACCGGTATCGACAAGGTGAACGACGGCAGCAAGGTTTCCACCTTCAGCCTCGAAGACGGCAGCCTCAACCTTAACAATGTTGACAAGGCTTGGATCTATGACGCAGAAGGCAAGTTCGTGAAGTTTGCTAACGGCGCAAGCACTGTGAACGTCAACGGCTATGCTCCTGGCGTATACGTAGTGAAGATGCAGAGCGGCAACGTTATCCGTTCCCAGAAGTTCATCATCAAGTAAACAAAAAATTCCTATCATGATAAATCGGGTGCGCATCGCGATGCGCACCCGATTTTTTGTATAACGCCTCACGAGCCGGGGTATTTTTCAAAACGTCCCCACTGCCAAGCGCCTTCGAAATGCTCCTCTATACGCATTTTTTTTACCCGAAAAACCTTTCAACTCTTCAACTTTACTCTTATTCAGTTGAATATTAGCCGTTTATTGCTGAATGGTTTGCCGCCCAAACCTTTCAGCTACCCGTCACCAACTATACACTGGAAGGCACTTCATATCTAAATAAAATAATGATTGATTTTGTCCACCTTTTCTTGAAATTTTCGGCTGCGCTCTGAAATATGAGCAAGCTCTATTGCGATCACTTGCACGAAAATTGGCGGCGGCTCGGCAGAATCTAAGTAAGCTTGGATTCTGCTCTCGCCTTGCACAAACGTTGAATTATGTGTTAAGTGCCTGGAAGGCACTACAGAGCGAAGCGACGATAACCGGGGACGCAGTCCTCGGATAAGCTCACGAGGACGACGTGCCTGGAAGGCACTACGCCAGAGGACATGCACGTTTTACATTACCACAGGCGTACTGCCTTCCAGGCAGAATCATTGCAGCTGTCTCCCCCGAGGACTTCATCCCCGGTTATCGTCGCTTCGCTCCGTACTGCCTTCCAGGCAGTTAATACCTTAATCATTTTAGTTTGTTGAATAAGAACTATCCGCAAGATATTTTTTCCTTTCAGCAAGATAGTTTCAACTTTCAGCAAGATGTTTTTTGTTACAAACTTTGTAACGCTTGTTAGAAACTTTGTAACACATATTACAAAGTTTGTAATACATGTTACAAAGTTTGTAATAAACTTTTTCTGCGCAGATAATGAAAAATTTCAAGCAGAAACGAAAAAATTGCTCGGTCTTGGTAAAAAATAACCGCGAGAAAGTTTGTGTCTTTTCCTTTCAAAAGGTTTTACGAGTAGGGGCGTTTTGCAAAACGCCCGTGTTAATGGTTTGCGTTTAATGTTTCCCAGCCCCGCGTGTTGGCGGGCATTTTGCAAAACGCCCCTACTCTAATAATACAATATGAATGGTTTGTGAAGGGTTTGCTCTCCAAACCCTTCAGCCTTTACTTTTTGAAAACCAATAAGATATGTGTCAAAATGAAAGGTTGAAGGGTTTTTCCAGGGAAAAATTTGCGTATAGAGGAAAGTGTTTTCCATTCAGCTAAAAGCACATTTTCAGTTCTTGTAGTATCTTTGCATTATCTTTGCATAATATAATAACTCCCCTCCCAAACTCCCCACCTATGAATTTGTTGAAGCACGCCCTCTTTGCAGCACTTGCCCTTTTCTCCTTTCTCTCTGTCCATAGCCAAAGCGCGCGGCAACGCCTCTCCGACTGGGTGAACCCGCTCATCGGCACGGCAGGCATGGGGCACACGTTCCCCGGTGCCTGCGCTCCCTTCGGAGCGGTGCAGCTGAGTCCCGACACTGATACAATCCCCCACAACATTAACGGCCGCTATCAGCAACGCGCCTACGATTATTGCGCCGGTTATCGCTACGAAGACCAGACTATCGTGGGGTTCAGCCATACCCATTTGAGCGGCACGGGACATTCCGACCTTGGCGATATCCTCATACAGCCGCAAGTGGGCAGCCTCAAACTCAATCCCGGTACGTCCGACCGCCCCGACAGCGGTTATCGCTCGCGTTTCTCCCATGCCACCGAGAAAGCCTCGGCGGGCTATTATGAGGTGATGCTTTCCGACGATAGCATCAGGGTGCAGCTCACCGCCACGCAGCGCGTGGGCATTCATCGCTACACATTCCCAGGCAGCCAGCAAGAGGCGCGGTTTATCCTCGACCTCGGCCACGGCATCTACAACTACGACGGCAAGGTGCTCTGGAGCAGCCTCCGCGTGGAGAACGACACGCTACTCACGGGCTACCGCATCACCAGCGGCTGGGCGCGGTGCAACTACACGTACTTTGCCATCGCCCTGAGCAAACCGCTCAAAAGCTATGGCTATCATGACCGGAAAAAAGCAGACTACCAAGGCTTTTGGCGGCGGTTCGACCTTTACCATGACTTCCCCGAAATGGCGGGGCGCAACGTGGTGGCCTATTTCAACTTCGACAACGCCTCCTCCAACGAGCTCACTCTGAAAGTCGCCCTTTCGGCCGTCAGCACCGAGGGCGCGCTGCGCAACCTGCACGCAGAAGCGGCGGGCAAGACCTTCGATGCGCTTTGCGAGCAGACGCGCCGGCAGTGGGACACCGAACTCGCCGCCATCGAGTGCGAAGGCACCGACAGCCAGAAGCAAATGCTCTACACCTCGCTCTATCACACCATGATCAACCCCAGCATCTACATGGACACCGACCGCCGCTATCGCGGGCTCGACGGCAACGTCCACGTAGCCGAGGGCTTCGACAATTATACCATCTTCTCGCTTTGGGACACCTACCGCGCCCTGCACCCCTTGCTGGCATTATTGAAACCCAGGCAAAACGCCGACATGGTGCGCTCCATGCTGGCACATCAGCAGCAAAGCGTGCATCGCCTGTTGCCCGTATGGAGTTTGATGGGCAATGAGGGCTGGTGCATGACGGGCTATCACGCCGTGAGCGTTTTGGCAGACGCGCTGGCCAAAGGCGCCGACATCGACCGCCGCGCCGCGCTCGAAGCCATGACAGCCACCGCCAACAGCAAGCGGATGCCCGGCATCGAAGCATACAGGCAACTTGGTTATGTGCCTTACGACCGCGATGCCACGGCGGCTTCCAACACTTTGGAATATGCTTACGACGATTGGGCCATCTATGCCGCCGCCAAGGCTGCGGGGGAGACGGCGGCCGCAGAGGAGTTTGCCAAGCGCGCGCTTTCCTATCGCAACGTCTATCATCCCCAGTCGGGCTTCGCCTGCCCGCGCTATGCCGACGGACGGTTTAAGGAAGGCATGGACCCTTATCAAACTTACAACGAGGGCTTTATCGAGGGCAACTCTTGGAACTTCTCTTTCCACGTGCCCCACGACGTCTTTGGTATGATGCGCATGATGGGCGGCGAAAAAGTGTTCCGCCAGCGCCTCGACGAACTCTTCAGCATGGATTTGCCTGAAAAGTATTACGAGGACAACGAAGACATCACCGCCGACTGCCTTGTGGGCGGCTATGTGCACGGCAACGAACCGAGCCACCACATTCCTTATCTATATGCCTGGACAGCCGAGCCTTGGAAGACGCAGCGCTGGGTGCGCACCATTATGAACCGCATGTACCGCAGCGACATACGCGGCCTGGGCGGCAATGACGACTGCGGGCAGATGTCGGCATGGTACATCTTCTCCGCCATGGGCTTCTATCCCGTCTGTCCCGGCAGCGACCAGTACGTCTTGGGTGCGCCCTATCTGCCTTTCATGAGCATCACGCTGCCCAATGGCCGCAAAGTGGTTATCCGCGCCGAGGGCGCGAGCGACAGCCGCCGCTACGTGAAGAGCCTGCGCGTGAACGGCCAGCCCTACGACAAACTCTACATCTCCCACGCCACCCTCGCCGAAGGCTGCACCCTCGACTTCGAGATGAGCGACAAGCCCAACCGCAAGCGTGGGCTGAACGCCGCCGCCAAGCCGTATTCGATGACAAAGGATTAATGGGACGCGATATTAAATAAGGACGCGCAATAAACCAACGTTTGTGCAAGGCGAGTGCAGAGGCCACGCTCGCTTGGGCTATGCCGAGCCGCCGCCAATTTTCGTGCAAGCGAGTGCAGAGCCGAACTTGTTCGGGCTATGCTGAGCGCAGCCGAAAATGTCAAGAAAAGGTGCATGTATATGAACGTTTGTGCCTGGAAGGCACTACAGAGCGTAGCGATGGTAACCGGGTACGAAGTGCCCGGGAAAAGCAATTGCAATGATTCTGCCTGGAAGGCAGTACGCCTGTGGCGGTGTACACATTGCATGTCCTGTGGCGTAGTGCCTTCCAGGCACATCGTGCACTTCGCGCTTATCCGGGCACTTCGTACCCGGTTACCATCGCTACGCTCTGTAGTGCCTTCCAGGCACTTAACGCATAATTCAACAAATCCTTGCATTTATATGAAACCAAAAGATGACAAAACGTCAATCCAACATTAATAAAATTTTACGGTGGGCATTAATAACACCCATCTTATAAACTTTATTATTGCTTCATTGCAGTAAATGACTTAACTTTGCCGAAAATTTATTATAGTAGACGGAGGAATTGAGCGTTTGGCGGCGGCTCGGCATAGTCCAAGTAAACTTGGTCTCTGCGCTCGCCTTGCACAAGCGTTCATTAACCTAAATAAAAGATGCGCAAACTTATATTTTTAATGTTTTTCTCGTCCGCTTACGCTATGGCGCAACAGACGCATTCCGACTTTCAGGCGTATAGGGACAGTATTATCAACGAGTACAAGGGTTTCCGAAAGGGGTTGCTCGATGATTATGCCAAGTTTTTGGACGGCATTTGGAAAGAGTTTGAAGTGTTTCGCGGTGTCAAGCGAAACGATACGCCGAAACCCACCGTTGTACCCCAATACAAGGAATTGCCCGATGCTCCGCAGCCACACTTGATGCCTGCGCCCGAGCCGCAGCCCGCGCCTTTGCAGGAGCCCACTGCCCCAACGGTCACGCCGCCGCAGCCGCCCCGCCCCTTGGTGCTGCCCAAGCCCGATGCCGCCCCCGCGCTGACCTTCTCTTTCCATGGCACGAAGCTCAAAGCTCCGAGCATCAAGGCACAGACCATTGCCGCCCGCGAGGGCAGCGCCCTTGCCGATGCTTGGCGCGGCTATCAGGAGAGCGATTATAAGGCTGTGATTGCCGCCTTGCAGAATGCGGCGACCGCCTTAGGCCTTAACGAATGGTTTACCGTGGAGCTGTATCGCGCTTATGCCGATGCCCTGCTGCCCGGCAGCCAACGCGACGAGCGCATCGCCTTGCAGCACTTCCTGCTTGCCAATGCCGGTTTCGATGTGCGCGTGGCTTATTCCAATTCCGAACTGCTGCTGCTCATAGCCTTCAGGCAGAAGATGTACGAGCGCCAGTTCCTCAAGATTGATGGCACGGCCTATTATATTTATCAGGACAACCTCTCGCCGGCAGGCGAGCAGATTGGTTCGGTATATACCTGCCAGTTGCCTGCCGATGCCGACAAGGGACGCGCGGTCGACCTCACGTTCCGCTCTGCCGCGCTCTCGCTCACCGGCGGCACGGACTGCGCCCGCACGCTGACCGACGGCCGCCTCTCTGTGACCTGCGAGGTAAACACGGGCATGATGGAACTGCTGCGGCGCTATCCGCAGATGGACATTCCCTGCTACGCCGCCTCGCAAGTGCTGCCGCCCCTCCACCGCAGCGTGCTTGCCCAGCTCAAGCCGCAGATTGAGGGCTTGAGCCAGAAGGATGCCGCAAATGCGCTGATCCATTTCGTGCAATATGCTTTCGATTATGCCACTGACGGCGAGCAGCATGGGTATGAAAAGGCCTATTTCTTGGAAGAGAATTTCTATTATTCGAAAAACGACTGCGAGGACCGTGCCATATTCTTTGCCTTCCTTGTGCGCCACCTCCTCCGCTTAGATGTCCACCTCGTGCAGTTCCCCGGCCACGAATGTACCGCCGTTCATTTCACCGACCCTGCCGTCAGCGGCGATGGCTTTATGTACAAAGGCACTCGCTTCACCATTTGCGACCCCACGTATATCGGCGCGTCCATAGGCCGCTGTATGCCCCAATATGTGCAGTCGCAGCCTATGGTGCAAGAGTGGTATTGATGATTTGAATAGGTTGCATTTAATTGAAGAATTGTGCCTTCCAGGCACTTAACGCATAATTCAAGCAATCCTTCAATTACATTCAACCAATTTCAGAACAAGACACCTTGACATTTTACACATTTATTTATATTGTCTCATGAAAATACGTTTCCTCGCATTTACCTTCTGGCTGTGCCTCATATCGCTGGCGCAGGCGCAGAACATATCCGTCGCCTCCTTCGTGCTCGACCCGAACGACCTGACCGCCAACCTCGAAGGCACTACGGTGTACGACCAAAACGGGCAGAAATGCGCCCTCATACGCATACAGACCACGCAGAAGGGATTTAGTTTCGACGTGGGTGCGCTCGGCGTGCAGAAGGTAGACGACACCAAGGTGGGCGAGATATGGCTCTACGTGCCCGAGGGCGTGAAACGCCTCACGATGCGCCACCCCCAGCTCGGTTCGTTGCTCAACTATCCCTTCCCCATCGCGATTGTGGGCAGCAAGACCTATGTCATGCAGCTTACCACCGCCAACGTGCATACGGTAGTGGAAGAAGCCGTGACGCAGCAGTACGTGGTGTTCCGCGTCAGCCCGCCCGAGGCGATCGTAGAGTTCGACGGCGACATCATCGACCTCAACGAGGGCGTGGGCACTAAGTTCAAGTCGTTCGGCACGTACGGCTACACCGCGCAGGCTACGCTCTACCACCCGCAGACGGGGCAGGTGACGGTCAACGACCCCGACAAGAAGCACGAAGTGAAGATAGACTTGCGCCCCGCCTTCGGCTACATCGAAGTGCCGGCGGAGGGCAAGCTCGCAGGCGCGAAGGTGTTTATAGATAATGCCTATAAGGGCACCGTGCCCTTCCGTTCCGAGCGCCTCGCCTCGGGCAATCACCAGGTGCGCTTGGTGCGGCAGATGTATAGCCCCGTGTCAGAAAATGTGGCAGTCAAGGACGGCGAGACCACGCGCTTCGCCCCGGCCTTGAGCGCGGACTTTGCCCGGGTGACCCTGCGCGTAGAGGGCAATGCCGAGATATGGGTGAACGAGGAGCGCAAGGGTGCGGGCACTTGGACGGGCGAGCTGGCTACGGGCGACTACAAGATAGAGTGCCGCCTCGCAAGCCACCGCACCGCCACCAAGCAGCTCTCCGTACAGCCCGCCCTCGACGGGCAGACCATTGACCTTGCCGCCCCAACCCCCATCTACGGCAGACTCAACGTCACCTCCACGCCCATAGATGCCGACATCTATCTCGACGGCCAAAAGGTGGGCACAACGCCCATGATGCTCCCCAAATGCCTCATCGGGCAGCACACGGTTAGAATCAGCAAGGCCGGGCATAGCGACTTCGCCAAGACCATAGCATTGGCAGAAGGCGCCACGGAGGAAATCTCCGCGCGCTTGGAGAGCGGCAAGCCCGTCGCCATCTCCGCGCCCGAGGGCGCAGACATCTATGTAGACGGCGCGAAGGTAGGCACCACGCGCTTCGAGGGCGCGCTGGCTTTCGGCAGCCACACGGCGTATGCCATGCAGGGCGGGAAGAAGAGCGGGGAGAAGGCTATAAATGTAAGCATGCAGGGCGGAGCCGTGCCGGCGGTGACGCTTACCTATTTTGAATTTAAAGATGAGCCTTTGACGTTTAATGTGAATGGTGTTTCCTTCACAATGATGCCTGTCAAGGGCGGCACGTTCCAGATGGGCAGCAATGACGGCGATGGCGATGAGCGGCCTATACACAGCGTGACGTTGAGCGATTATTATATCGGCCAGACGGAGGTGACGCAGGAGCTGTGGCAGGCGGTTATGGGCAGCAACCCTGCGGAATTTGAGAAAGGGCCTACCTTGCCTGTCTATTATGTGAGCTGGAACGACTGCCAAGAGTTTATCAGCAAGCTGAACCGCCTGACGGGCGGGCGCTTCCGCCTGCCCACTGAGGCGGAGTGGGAGTATGCCGCCCGCGGCGGCAATAAGAGCCGTGGCTATAAGTACAGCGGCAGCGATGACTTGGACATCGTGGCTTGGTATGATGATAACTCTGGAAATAAGGTCCACCCCGTCGCCAGCAAGTTGCCTAACGAGTTGGGTTTGTACGACATGAGCGGCAACATGTATGAATGGTGCTCGGACAGGTATGGAGATTACTCCTCTTCGCCTCAGACCAATCCTTCGGGTCCTTCCTCCGGCTCCAACCGCGTGGTCCGCGGGGGCTGTTACTTCAGCGATGAGTCGTACAGCCGTTCCGCTAATCGCAGCGACGACTTTCCTACTGGCCGCTTCAGATACGGCGGATTTCGGCTGGCCTATTAGTTTGATACGGATAAGACAAAAAGACAAAGAAAAGAAAGCGCCAAGCAAAACAAACTAACGCTCCGCTTGCGTCCAATGAGCGGGCCGCAAAATAAAAAAGCGGCCGCGAAAACGGTAGGGGCGTTTTGCAAAACGCCCGCTTCTTAAATAAATTTTGGCTCCGCGCTCGTTTGTACAACATTTCAGGCACACATGTTCGGGTTATGCCGAGCGCAGCCGAAAATGCCAAGAAACTTTCGCGCAAGCGAGCGCAGAGCCGAACTTGTTCGGCTCTGCGCTCGCTTGCATGAAAATTAGTGAGATTAGTGCGACCGACCAGGTCCGCCTTTATACCCATTGAAAGGGTTTAG
>JALFJC010000089.1:0-5207 GCA_022775595.1 Bacteroidales bacterium
AGAAAGGCCTGGAAGGCAACTCGGAACTTAATTATCTCGAATGGGACAATGCCAAAGTGACGGCCGCGCCCAACCAGTTCTCGCACTCGAAAGGGCATAATTATTGGTTCGACGAGAAATGGGCGCTGGCTGAAGAGTGGAACAAGACGTTTCTTGAGGAGGTGCTGCATGGCACGCCTGTCGAGCAGGAGTACGAAGTGCGCCGCGCCGATGCTCCGCTCACGCCTTACGAGCTGTATATCAAGCTGCTTAATTATAAATTCGGCAACATCATCGACATAGACCAGCAAAAGCTTCTCGAAAGCTATCTGCCCGCCACATATAATCCCTTGGACTACCAAATCGAAGCCGTAAAGCAATGCTTTGCCATTATGCACGAGCACGGCGGTTTCATGCTCGCCGACGTGGTGGGGCTGGGCAAGACTATCGTAGGAGCACTCATCATCAAGCACTTCCTCACGATGCCCGACGAGGATGGGCGCGAGCGCAAAGTGCTCATTGTCACGCCGCCCGCCATCAAGTCGGCCTGGGTGGAAACGCTCCGGCAGTTCGATGCCGAGGCTGCAAGCAAAATATTGCCGTTCATTGATTTCATCACTACGGGCAGCATCAGCAACCTCGTCGACGAACTGGGCGAAAATGAATATGGCAATGATACCGACGAGACGGACTTCTGCACAGAAGCTTTTCATAAGAACTACGGCCTGATATTGATTGACGAGAGCCACAAGTTCCGCAACAGCCAAACCGCGATGTACCAGTCGCTCAACGCCTTAATCGGCGAAATCGGCGCTACTACGGGCCTTTATCCTTATATCGGCCTGCTCTCGGCAACGCCGCAAAACAACCGACCCTCCGACCTGCAAAACCAAATATATCTCTTCGAGCGCAACCATTCCGACAGCACGCTGCGCAAGGCGAACGGCGGCAACATCGAGAGTTTCTTTTCTTCTATCAACAAGCGTTACGGCGAACTCATCGGCACGCCGAAGGACGATTTCGGCAACCCCATCCATCTTTCTGAATATGAGCGCAGCCGCCGCGCCCAAGAACTCAAAAAGCTCTCGGAGGAAATGCGCAGCTGCATTCTGGAAGACATTTTGGTGAGGCGCACGCGCACAGATATTATTAAATACTATGGCGGCAAACTGACGTTCCCCACAATCAGCGGCCCCCACAGCCTTGAATACAAAATGGAGGACGGGCTGGCTAAGCTCTTCGCCATAACGATGGACTGCATCTCGCCCTCACTCGACCTGCCTGCCTCTGGCGGGGACTATCTCTGCTACTACCGCTACCGCGCCATCGAGTTCCTGCTCGACCCCACAATCAAGAACCTCTACAAAGGCGGCAACATCGACCCCGACCGCTTCTCGCGCCAGCTGGCTAAGATTATGCAAGTCAATCTCGTGAAACGCATCGAGAGCAGTTTCTCGGCATTCAAGTCTTCGCTCGAAAACCTGCGCCAGTACACGCAGAACATGATTGACATGTGGGAGAACGACTCGATTTTCATCTGCCCCGACATCAACGTGAATGCCGAGCTCAACCTCGAAAAGAGTTTCGAACGGGAACACCGCCTCCTGTCGTTCAAAGAATGTATCGACGACCTTAGGGAGAAAATCGACCGCCTCAACCGAAAGGGACGCAACGAACAGGGGCGCAACCGCGAGCTGCGCCGCAGCGACTTCGCACCGCGCTACATCGACCTCTTGCGCAAGGACCTCACGCTCATCAACTTCCTTTGCAAGAAATGGAACTCTTACAGCCACGACCCTAAGCTCGAGGAGTTTAAGCGCTGCCTCGTTTCCACCCTCTTCGACCCGCAACGCAACCTGACGGGCAAACTCGTGATTTTCAGCGAAGCCATCGACACGGTGGAAACGATTAAACTCGCGGTGGAGACCACCGCGCCCCACTTGAAGGTGCTGGCCGTCACGGCCGCCAACCGCCACGACCTTGAACAGACAATCCGCGAGAACTTCGACGCCAACTACGAGCGCAATCTCTGGAAAGACGACTACCAGATCATCGTCACTACCGAGGTATTGGCCGAGGGCATCAACCTGCACCGCGCCAACTGCATTCTCAACTACGACACGCCCTGGAACGCCACGCGCCTCATGCAGCGCATAGGCCGCGTGAACCGCATCGGCTCCACCGCGCCTCTCGTTTACGTTTACAACTTTATGCCGAGCGCGCAAGGCAACGAGCAGATTCAGCTGGTGCAAAAGGCCTACACCAAGCTGCAATCCTTCCACACGCTTTTCGGCGAGGACAACCAGATATTTACGGAAGAGGAGGAAGTGATGCACTACGACCTCAACAAGCAAGTCAACGGCGAAGAGTCTCCCATGGAGCAATATATCAGCGAGTTGAAAGCCTACAAGGCCGCCCACCCCGCCCGCTTCGCGCAAATCGCGGCAAAGGAGGAGGGTCTGCAGCTTGCCACGGCTCCTGAGGATGGCAAAAGCTATTTCCTTGTGCGCACGCCGAACATCGCGGGACTGTTTGTCTCGGTTGACAGCAATTTGTCGGCCTCGCTGCTTTCGGGCGCAGATATGTACCGCGCCTTCCGCACGAGCCCCGATGCCCTCCCCGCCGCCCTGCCCGCCGACTGGCAGCAGCGCAAGGACCTTGCGGAACTAACGGTCAATCAATCGCTGGCAAGAATGAACGTGCACACCCGCAATTCGACCAAAGCCACGCGAGCCAAAGAGATAATCCTGCGCATGAAAGAGGAATGGCAACTCTCCAAAGAGTCTAAAAGCATTCTCTCCGCCGCATTCCGCTTTGTGAACAACGGCAACATCGACATCATCAACAAAGTCATTGCCCTCGAAGCCGAAGTAAGCAACGACCGCTCGCTCTTTGCCCTCACGCAAGCCGAAGCCGACGACATTCTCAAAACAAATATCCAAAAGATTGTAGAGCGCGTGCAGCAACGCCACGGCAAGGCCGAGGTATATATGGCGCTGAGCAAGTGAGACGAGAAATATCGAGCTATTACGAACAAGATATAACGACAACTTAGACAACAAAAGACAACTCCGAGTCTGACAATTTGCGCTTAATATGACGACAACATAGACAACGGGGCGTATTTTATACGCCCGCTCGCAGCGCTGGGAGACAACTGTAAGTTGTCAAAAGTTGTCCCAGTTGTCGTCATATTAAAATGGCAGCACAGAAAAAAAATGTCAAGAGTTGTCTAAGTTGTCGTCAAAAACAACGACTGCACAAAGCAAGAAGGTTTTTAGTTTAAGACGACAACAGAAGACAACATTTCGTCAAGCCTTGCTTGCCGAATCCAAGCAAAGAAAGTTGTCTAAGGTTGTTTCTGTTGTCGTCAAAAAAAACAAGTAAACAGGACATACAACCTGCCATAAATAATCCTCTCAATCCAAACCACAACCGCCCCTTATCCTTCCAACCTTATAATCTCCCACTACCATGACCGACCTTAAAGCATATTTCCAACAGACTTATCAAGGACAGCAATCCTTTCTCGATAATGTAATCTTCCCCATATTTGGAGCAGACCGTTTTGAAGACGGCTACGGCCAGGAAGTGCTCACCCTCTACCCCGAACTGCAAACGGTGGCACAAAACACAGGCATCTCCTCCGTGCTGAACGTCGGCACGATTGACGTGGACTTCAACCCGATCAGCATCTTCGACATCACCGTCAAAAACCGCACGCAGCTCAACCGCAACCGCGTGGGCATTCAGCAAATCATCAGGCGCATTATGTCCACCTACTCCAGCGCGTTCATGATCTTCCATTACGATGATGCGGCGGTATGGGACTGGCGTTTCTCATTTTGCAGCAAGGCCACAAACGATGCCCTTACCGACAGCAAGCGTTACACCTTCCTGCTCGGCCCGAACCAGAGCTGCCGCACCGTAGCCGACAACTTCGGAAAACTCCTTGGGAAGGCGGGCGACATCGAACTGGAAGACATTAAGGCGGCTTTCGACGTGGAAGCACTATCTGACGAGTTTTTCGGGAAATACAAGCAGCACTACGAACGGTTTGTGGAATATGTCACGGGCAAGCGGTTTGTCAAGAGCGGCGGCAAATGGCAGGAGCAGGCGGCGCACGAGCCGCACCCGCAGATGTATGCCGACTTCGGCCGGGACGACAAGCGCGTGCGCGACTATGTGAAGAAACTTCTCGGGCGCATCGTGTTCCTGCATTTCCTGCAAAAGAAAGGCTGGCTCGGCGTGCCCGCAGGCAAAGCGTGGGGCGAGGGCGACCAAGACTTTATGCTCCACCTATATGAATACGCCACGGAGGCGCAGAAGGAGGACTTCCTCGACACGGTGCTCGAACCGCTCTTTGCCAAAGGACTTGATGCCGACCGCACCGCCGAAGGTTATCTCTTCGACACCCAGGTGGCCTTGCCGCAGGGCAGCAAGGTGAAGGTGCCCTACCTCAACGGCGGTCTCTTTGAGCGCGACGCGCTTGACGAAATCACCACGAAATTTCCAAGCCAGTTCTTTGGCGACCTGCTCAACTTCCTCTATCAGTACAACTTCACTATCGACGAGAACGACCCCGACGACGCGCAAGTGGGCGTGGATCCCGAGATGCTCGGCCGCATCTTTGAGAACCTTTTGGAGGACAATAAGGACAAGGGTGCTTACTATACGCCGAAAGAGATTGTGCGGTATATGTGCCGCCAGTCACTCACCGCCTATCTTTGCACGGACATCAGCGACGAGAGCAAGCAGCAAGCCATTGAGGAATATGTCAAGACGTACGACGTGGAATGCCTCGGCGGCGCATCTTCCGAGCTGGCACGCCTCGTAGACGAGCGGCTGAAAGAGGTGAAGATTTGCGACCCCGCCATCGGTTCGGGCGCGTTCCCGATGGGTTTGCTCAAAGAACTCTTCCTGTGCCGCGGCGCAATAGAAAATTTCGACAACGCCGCCAACATCAAGCGGCACATCATACGCAACAATATCTACGGCGTAGACATCGAGCGCGGCGCAGTTGACATCGCCCGCCTGCGCTTTTGGCTCTCACTCGTGGTGGACGAGGACGAACCGCACACCCTGCCCAACCTCGACTTTAAGATTATGCAGGGCAACTCGCTCCTAGAGCAATATCAGGGAGCAGACCTCAGCTGCGTAGCAAAGGACAATGTGCAACGACTTTCAGAAAGTCGCTCGCTCGAACTCTTCGATTCGATGCTCGATGT
>JALFJC010000092.1:0-6854 GCA_022775595.1 Bacteroidales bacterium
CGCCGACTTGCTGGAACATCGGCGTTTTCACAAAAAGATATTGAAGCGTTTCTTGATAGGTCATAGGGGTCGCGAGAAGGGGCGTTTTCATAATGTTGGCCGCACTCATACAATTAGACGGGCAAACACGTTTGCCCGTCTAATTTCTTTATTTATCAAAATAATTGCGGAAGGCGCGGAATATTTTGTCCTTGATGCTGTCGTTAGGCTGCATGTGGTCGTTCTCGCGCAGCGCCTCGAAGGCTTTGCGCTCCTCTTTCGTGAGGTGCTCGGGAATGTAGACGCTGATGTTTACCACAATGTCGCCCTTGCCCACGCCATAGCCCTGCACGGCGGGCAGACCTTTGCCGCGTAGGCGGAGCGCGGTGCCCGGCTGAGTGCCTGGCTCAATTTTGATGCGTGCCTTGCCCGTGAGGGTGGGAATGTCGATGGTGTCGCCGAGGGCTGCCTGCGAAACGGTGAGCAGCAGGTTGTAGATCAGGTCGGTGTCGTCGCGGATAAAGTCCTTGTGCGGCTCTTCCTCGATGAGCACCTGTATGTCGCCCGGCACGCCGCCGTGCTTCGCGGCGTTACCCTTGCCCGGCACGTTTACCACCATGCCTTCTGCCACGCCGGCGGGGATATTGATTTCAACGATTTCCTCGCCCGTCGTTACGCCCTCGCCGTGGCAATGGCTGCAAGTGTGTTTGATGATGGTGCCCTCGCCGTGGCAGTTGGGACACACCTCTTGCGTCTGCATCATGCCGAGGAAACTGCGGCGGCTCTGTATGACGTAGCCCTGTCCGTGGCAGGTGGGGCAGGTTTCGGGCGAATGTCCCGAAGCGCAGCCAGTGCCGTGGCACTCGTTGCAGGTGATGTCTTTGCGCACCTTGAATTTCTTGGTGACGCCCGTGCTGATTTCTTCAAGCGTGAGGCGTACCTTCATGCGCATGTCGCTGCCCCGGTACTGCCGCTGCCCGCGTCCGCCGCCGAAACCGCTAAACCCTCCGAAACCGCCGAAGATGTCGCCGAAGTTGCGGAAGATGTCGTTGAGGTCCATGCCGCCGGGGCCGAAACCTCCGAAGCCGCCGGCCGCTCCGTCCACGCCTGCCGCGCCGAACTGGTCGTAGCGGGCACGCTTGTCGGGGTCGCGCAGCACGTCGTAGGCTTGTGCCGCCTGCTTGAACTTCTCTTCGGCTTCCTTGTCGCCGGGATTGCGGTCGGGGTGGTATTTGATGGCCACCTTCTTGTAGGCACGCTTAATCTCGTCGGCCGTGGCCGTACGCTCCACGCCGAGTATCTTATAATAGTCGGTTTCTTCTGCCATAACTATGATATTCTCTTCATTGCGTGTTCGGGCGTATGATTACGTCCTTACTGCTTTGCAATGGATTTCTGATAGATTATATTATTATTGTCCTACGACCACTTTGGCGTGGCGCACCACTTTCTCGCCCAAAAGGTAGCCCGTCTGCACGCAGTCGATGACGTGGCCTTTCTGCTCGTCCTCGGGCACGGGTACCATGGCGATGGCTTCGTGGAAGTCCGTGTCGAAGAGCGTGCCAATGGGTTCCATGCGTTTCAGCCCTTGTGCGGCGAGGGTTTTGTCGAGTTTGCCGATAATCATCTCCACGCCTTCGCGCAGGCTCTCCACGTCGGTGGACTTCTGCATGTTGTCGCGGGCGCGTTCGAGGTCGTCGAGCACGGGCAGCAGGGCACTCAGCACCTTCTCGCCGCCAGTGAGGATAAGGTCGGCCTTTTCCTTGATGGTGCGCTTGCGGAAGTTGTCGAACTCGGCGGCGAGGCGCAGATATTTGTCGTTGAGTGCGGCCACCTGTTCCTGTGCTTCTGCCAGCGGGTCTTTCTCTTCGGTTTCAGCCTCTGCCGTTTCGGCGGTTTCGCCTTCGGCCTGTGCGTTTTCAATCTCCGTTTCAGGAGTATCCTGAACGTTCTCTTTCAATTCTTGTTCTTTATTCTTGTCTTCGGTCATAGCGTATGAGTTTATTACAAATAATAAGCAAAAGCCATACCAAAGTGGCTTTTGCTTATAGGCAAGTGCTTATTGGCGAGCCGTACCGGCGTACATCTGCTCGCGCAGTTCGTGGATACGCTCGTCGTGGATATAGTCCTCGTAGTTCATGAGCTTGTCGATGCTGCCGTGGGGCGTCAGCTCGATCACTCGGTTGGCCACCGTGTTGATAAACTCATGGTCGTGGCTGGCAAAGAGAATGTTGCCCTTAAAGAGTTTGAGGTTGTTGTTGAATGCCTGAATACTCTCCATGTCGAGGTGGTTGGTCGGCGTGTCGAGGATAAGGCAGTTGGCATTGCGCAGCTGCATACGCGCAATCATGCAGCGCATTTTTTCGCCGCCCGAAAGCACGTTCACCTTCTTGAGTTGCTCCTCTTCCTTGAAGAGCATACGTCCGAGGAATGCTTTGAAATACACTTCGTTGCCCTCGCCGTACTGGCTGAGCCAGTCAATCATGTTGAGGTCGTTTTGGAAAAACTCCGTGTTGTCGAGCGGCAGGTAAGCCGTCGTAATCGTCACGCCCCACTTATACGTGCCGGCGGCGGGCTGCTGGTGTCCATTGATGATTTCGAAGAGGGCGGTCATGGCGCGGGGGTCGTGGCTGATGAACACCACCTTCTCGTTTTTCTCGATGTTGAAGTTGAGGTTGTCGAAGAGCACCGTGCCGTCGTCCGTCACGGCTTTCAGACCTTCCACCTCGAGGATTTGGTTGCCCGGGTCGCGGTCCATTTGGAAGATGATGCCCGGATATTTGCGCGTGGAGGGTTTGATTTCTTCCACGTTGAGCTTTTCGAGCATCTTCTTGCGGCTCGTGGTCTGGCGGCTCTTTGCCACATTGGCAGAGAAGCGGCGGATAAATTCTTCCAACTCCTTCTTCTTCTCCTCGGCCTTTTGACGCTGGTTTTGCGCCTGGCGCAGGGCGAGTTGCGACGACTCGTACCAGAAAGAATAGTTGCCCGAGAAGAGCGTCACCTTTCCGAAGTCGATGTCCACGGTGTGCGTGCACACTTGGTCGAGGAAGTGGCGGTCGTGGCTTACCACAAGCACCGTGTGTTCAAAGTTGCCGAGATAGTCTTCCAGCCATTCCACCGTTTCAAGGTCGAGGTCGTTGGTCGGTTCGTCGAGCAGCAGGTTGTCCGGCTCGCCGAAGAGTGCCTGCGCCAGCATCACGCGCACCTTTTCCTTACCCGAGAGGTCGCCCATGAGTTTGCCGTGCAGGGCTTCCTTGATGCCGAGGCCGCTTAGCAGCGTGGCGGCATCGTTTTCGGCGGTGTAGCCGCCCATTTGTGCAAACTTGTCTTCCAGCTCAGCCACAAGAATGCCGTCCTCGTCGGAGAAGTCGGCCTTAGAATAAAGTTCGTTGCGGCGTTGCATCACGTCCCACATCACCGTATGCCCCATGAGCACCGTGTCGAGCACAGTAAACTGGTCGTACTTAAAGTGGTCCTGGCTCAACACCGAGAGGCGTTCGCCGGGGCCCATCTCTACAGAGCCTTTCGTGGGGTCGAGCTCGCCGGAAATGGCGCGGAGCAGCGTGGACTTGCCTGCGCCGTTTGCGCCGATAATGCCGTAGATGTTGCCGTTGGTGAACTTCATATTCACATCCTGATAGAGGATGCGCTTGCCAAACTGAATGGCCAAATTTGAAAGTGTAATCATTTACTTTTTCCTTGATTTTTAATTTTCAAGGCGCAAAGTTACTCAAAATCCGCGTTATAAGCAAGATAATAAGGCGTTCTAACGTAAGGAAAGGGCGTTTTGCGGTGCGTGATGCGATACGCGATACACAATATTATATATATACATCCAAAAACGGGGGCGACATTTCTGCCGCCCCCGTTGCATGAGAGGTTAATCAAGAAATTATTTCACAAATTTCTTCTGACCGTCGATGATGTAAGCACCGCGCTGGAGCTTGCCGCTAACCTTGCGACCGTCGATGCTGAAGATAGTCTTGCCAGCATTGCCGTCGATAGTAACGGAGTCGATGCCAGTGTTCTGAGATACGGTGAAGGTAAGGGTGAAGGCGGGGTTATAGGTTGCACCCATAGAGACGCCCTTGTCTTCTGCCTCGCCGTCGTAGTTGTTGTTGTAGATGTAGCCTTCGGGAACGGTGATGGTGTAAGTACCGTTAGCCGTGAGGGCTGCGCTCAGCGTGAGGAGAGCATCGGTGTTGTCCGTTTCGCTTATAGAGAGCGTAGCGGTACCAACGGCGTTGCTTTCAGCGTCAAGCACGTCAATCGGCGTTGCGTCTACCCAGCCAATCCATTCGGGAGCGTAGGACAGGGTAATCACGTGGAGCGACTGCTGCGTGCTTTCGTTTTCAGGACTTACGCTGCTGTATTCGAAGGTGTTTGCAGGAGCCGGGATAACGAACGAAGTAGAGAATGCTTCGTTGATGCGGCCTGCTGCGTTGCTGAATGCGCCTTCGGGAACAAAAATCGTGTAGTAGCCCGGTTCGGTGATTTCTGCGGGAGCTGCAACAGTTACCGTGTTGCCTTCAACGGTTACGGTAGCAGTTTCGTAGTACATGCTGCCGCGCTGGCCGATGGTGATTTCCTTTTCAGTGTCGTAGGTTACTTCGTCTTCGAAGGTAATGGTAGCAGCGGTGAAGCTTTCTACTTCTGCCTGGTCAGCGGGAGTAACCGACGTGGGAGCAATCGGAGCGAGCGGGTTAACTACGAGCGTAGCGTCAACGATGTAACCGCCGTTGGCTGCAATGCCGTTGTTGCCGGTTATTGTGCCGTCGGCTGCTTTCTGACCGCCAGGATCAACACTATTCCAGTCTACCTTGAAGCGGATGCGATAAGTTCCCGGAGTAGTAGGAGCTGTGAATGAGGGCGGGTTGATGTTGGCGCGTGCATCGCCACTGATGTAGTCGCCGTTGCTGTTTCTACCGCTGGCATCGTTGGTGAAGCTGCCCGAGTAGAACGCGAAGGTCTTGAGGTCTGTGCCGCTCTGGTCGGTGCTGCCTTCATTGAAGGAGAATGCATAGTCGTTTTCGGTGTCGATGTAAACGTAGCCGTGCATCCAAGTACCAGAATAGTTGAATGTTGCGGTAAGCGTGCTACCTACGGTGCAGGTGAGCACTGCCGTTTCGTGCTGGTCGTTGTAGATCTTCGACGTGTTGGCGGGCCTTACGGTCTGACCTGCCTGGCCTTCCTCTGTGAGCGTTACGCTGTTGAGGGTGCGGTCGTAGCGGGTGCGGTTCATATTCTTGTCGAAGTTTACGGGATAAGCGTCCACAACGGTGAAGGTGAGGGTGGTTGCGGGGGTGTAGATAGCGCCCATAGAAACGCCCTTGTCTTCTGCGCCTTCGTTGTACTGGCTGTTCCAGATAAATTCATCGGGAATGCTGAGCGTGTACGTACCCGGCGTGGTGATAGCCGCGGCGAGGGTGAATACAACAGAGTTCCAGTCTTCTGCATCGTAGCCTACGGTAGCCGTAGTAACGGCCGTGCTGGTAGCTGCATTGATAACCTCAACAGAAGCGCCTTCCGTTGCGAGCGTCGGACCCTCAGCGTAGGTTACCTTAACGGTACTCAGTTCGAGCAGGCGTGCATTGTCGGCAGGAGTGGTGCTTTCAAATGCGAAGCTGTTCGTAGGAGCGAGCACGGTGATCGGGCTGGTGAGTTCGGGGTTGAACGATCCGTCTTCCGTAGCCGTGAAGGTTTCTTCGGGAATGTAGAGCGAGAGGAAGCCCGGTTCGGTAACGGGTTCAGCAAGCGTAATCGTAACCACGTGGGCATCTTCTTCGCTAACAGCAACCGTGATGTCCTTGCTTACGCCCATCATTCTGTTGCCGAGGGTGATGGTCTTCGAGTTGTCGTAGGTTACTTCCTTGTCGAAGGTGAGCGTAATGGTTTCGAGCGTTTCCGTTGTGGTTGTGGGTGCAACGGTCGGCACGAGGGTCAGCTTATAGTCTACATTGAAGCTGAGCGTGAACTCGGGGTTGTAGGTTGCGCCCATAGAAACGCCCTTATCTTCTGCTTCGCCGTCATAGAGTGCGTTGTAGATATAGCCTTCGGGCACGGTGATGGTGTATGTGCCGTTGGTCGTAATCTTTTCGGAAAGCGTGAGCACAACGTCCGTGAAGTTCTCCGAGCTGAGGGCGAGTGTTGCGGTAGCAACAGAGTTGCCTTCGGCGTTGCGCACATTAATCGGCGTGCTGTCTGCAAAGCCAGGACCGTCTTCTGTGGCATACGTGAGCGTTACGGTTTCGAGGCCTCTGATGAGCGAGCTGCCATCAGCAGGTTCGGCGGTAGCGTAAACGTAAGAGTTGGAGGCGGGCTGCACGTAGTACAGGAACGTAGCGGCGGGGTTGTAGCTGCTGCCGTCGGCAGCAGTGAATGCGCCTTCGGGCACGGTAGCAGCGTACATGCCGCGTTCAGTGATTGCAGCGGGAGCGGCAATCGTTACCTGCGTGGGATCTTCTTCGCTAACGGTTACGGTAGCCGTTGCACTGTAACCCGTGCGACCGTTGATGGTGATAACCTTCGTGTTGTCGTAAGTAACGGCCTGCGGGAAAGTAACCACTACGGTTTCGAGGCTCGTAACTGTTGCTTCGTTTTCGGGAGTAACAGAAGTAGGATAGAGCGTAGGTTGCGGGGTGGGTTCGGGCAGGGTAATCTCTTCGACTACGAAGATAGAGCCGCCGTCGCCTGCGCCGCCGTCTGTCAGAGCGTTGCCGCTGTTCCAGAAGCTGAGAAGCGTGTTACCCGTGCCGCCGAAGTTAGAAAGGAAGTAGTTGTCGGTGTCGGCACGCTTGATGAAGTAGTTGCCGGCAGAGTTCGTCACGAGTTTGAACTTATCGGTGCCGTCTTCGAGTGCGGCATCGGTAAGGATA
>JALFJC010000140.1:0-9521 GCA_022775595.1 Bacteroidales bacterium
GTTCACCTTGATAATTTTCCCTTTCCTCTTGATATTTTTTCCTTTCTGCTAAGACATTTTTTGTTAGAAACTTTGTAACGCATATTACAAAGTTTCTAACATGTGTTACAAACTTTATAACGACCGTTACAAAGTTTGTAACAAACTTTCTCTGCGCAGATAGTAAAAAATATCTGGGAGAAAGGAAAAATTTGCTCGGAGAGGGGAAGATATATTTACGACAACGGAGCACTACGCCGCATGGGTAAATGATTGTAGCGGGCTGTAAGCCCAGTTGTTGCGCCTAGCCCAGGGCAACAACTGGGCTTACAGCCCGCTTCACCCATTATCCCTTTCGGCACACTCTGCGGGCGTTTTGCAAAACGCCCCTACTTGCTTGCTATCTCATAAGAAAAGCGTAAATTTGCCCTTAGCAATCCCGCCTCTTTTTGACAACAACTACAATATTATATATATGACCCTCAGCGTTACCCGCCCGATACCGCAAATACTGCGCTACCTTTTCCAAATGTGGAAAGGGCTGCGGCTACAATTCTTCCTCAACCTATTTATCGGCGTGGCCGGCGTGGGCATCAGGCTGCTCTTCGTGTGGGTCACGAAACTGGCCATCGACACCGCCACGGGCGTGACGCACGAGTGGTCGCTCACGTGGCTCTTCGTGCTGCTGGGCATCATCACGGCGGTGCAGATAGCCCTGTCAAGAGCGGCGCGGTGGATTGCCGCCACATTGGGACTCGACGGCCGCTGCAAGATGCAACGCGCCTGCTTCCAGAAACTGCTCACCGCCGACTGGCTCGCCATGAAACAATATCACAGCGGGCACCTCATCAACCGCATCGAGCGCGATGTGCGCGACGTGGCGGGCTTTCTCACCGACGGGCTGCCCAACCTCTTCAACACGGTGGTGCAATTTGCAGGGGCATTTTTCCTACTCTTCTATATGGACAAGATGCTGGCGTGCATCGTGGTGTTTGTCGTGCCGTTCTTCCTGCTGGCCGGCAGGCTCTACGTGCGCAAGATGCGCCGCCTCACCCACGAGGTGCGCAACACGGAGAGCCGCATACAGGCCTTTATTCAGGAAACGCTGCAGCATATCCTCGTGGTCAAGACCCTCGAGCGCACTGACACGGCCGGCAAGGAACTGCTCGGCAGGCAGGACACGCTGCGCGGCGAGGTGATGGAAAGCACGCGCTACTCCGTGATCACCACGACGGTGATGAACATCGGCTTCTCCACGGGCTATCTGCTCACCTTTATCTGGGGCACCACGAGCCTGCGCGACGGGCTGATTACCTACGGTGCGATGCTGGCGTTCATACAATTAGTGGGACAGATACAGACCCCCGTGCGCACGCTCACGCAGTTCATTCCCATTTTCATCAGCACCTTCACCGCCGCCGAGCGGCTGATGGACATCGACGACATCAAACAGGAGGCGCAGATGCAGCCGCGCAAACTCAAAGGCGGCGTGGGCATCGCGCTCCAAGACCTCACGTTCCAATACACGCCCACTTCGCGCCTTATTTTCAACAAATTCTCCTACAACTTCCCGGCAGGTAGCATCACCGCCATCCTCGGAGAGACGGGCGCGGGCAAGACCACGCTGATCCGTCTGCTGCTCGCCCTCGTAACGCCCACGAGCGGCCGCGCCGCGCTCTGCGCCGACGGCAAGACCGAAGACATCAGCCCCGCCCTCCGCGCCAACTTCACCTATGTGCCGCAGGGCAACACCTTGCTTTCGGGCACGATACGCAGCAACCTGCTGCTCGGCAACCCCGATGCCACGGAGGCCGAGATGCACCGCGCCCTCGCTTTGGCGTGTGCCGACTTCGTGGAAAAACTGCCCGACGGACTGGACGCGCCATGCGGCGAAATGGGCGACGGATTGAGCGAAGGACAGTCGCAGCGCGTCGCCATAGCCCGCGCCCTGCTCAAAGAAAGTCCCATTCTGTTGTTAGACGAAGCCACGTCCTCGCTTGATGCCGACACGGAGCGGCGCGTGCTTCAGAACATCGCCTCGGAGTATGGCGGCCGCACTACCATCATCTTCGTAACCCACCGCCCCGAGGCCCTGCGCCACGCCACGCAAACGCTAAGGTTGGAAAAGACGGGGAAATGATATGAATCCTGTGAGTTGAACTAAGTGCCTGGAAGGCACTATTGAGCTAAGCGATGGTAACCGGGGACGAAGTCCTCGGATAGACAAGTCGAAGACGATGTGCCTGGAAGGCACTACGCCTGAGGACAAAGTAAAAATAATATCATGTCTCACATCAGCCTAACATACCATATTGTTTGGCGCACAAAGCGCAGCAGAAACACAATCAGAGAGCAGCACGAGCGTGAGTTGTATGCCTATATTCTCGGGATTTGCCAATCAAAAAGCAGCCGCCTACACCGTATCAACTCCATGCCCGACCACATCCACCTGTGCGTGGAAGTCTCCCCTACGATTGCTTTAAGCGACTTTGTCAAGGTATTGAAGCAGGAAAGTTCCAAATGGATGAAGGAGCGCCGCGAATGGTTCCCGCTTTTTGAGGGTTGGGCTAACGGCTATGCGGCGTTTACCTACTCGGCAGAGGAGCGTCCCAATGTCATGGCCTATATCAGGAATCAGAAAGAGCATCACAAGAAAGTCACCTATAAGGATGAGTTCTTGAGATTGATGGCAGAGTTCCGGCTTGATGCGAGAACTGATAGGTTTTTAGAGGATTAATTTGCCTGTCCTATGGCGTAGTGCCTTCCAGGCACATCGTGCGCACCACGTCTATCCGAGGACTTCGTCCCCGGTTACCATCGCTAACGCTCTGTAGTGCCTTCCAGGCACTTGATACATTTCACAAAATCATCTTTTATAAAAGACGGGAAGACACAAATCAAACATGCAAGCCGGCATCTACCTACACATTCCCTTTTGCAAAAGCCGCTGCATCTACTGCGACTTTTATTCTACCACCGCCGAAGAGAAAAGGCGACGGTATGCCGAGGCTGTGGGGAGGGAACTGGAAGCGCGGAAGGACTTTCTCGGCACGAGGGAAATCGCCACTGTATATCTCGGCGGCGGCACGCCGTCGCAGCTGACTCTGGCAGAACTTGAAGAAATCGTTTGCGGCATTAAAGAAAGATTTGCCGTGGCTACAGATGCGGAAGTTACGATTGAGGCAAATCCCGACGACGTGACGGAAGAATGGTGCGCTGGCATCGCGCGGCTTGGCTTCAACCGCGTGAGTCTTGGCACTCAGTCGTTCGACGACAATATCCTGAAATTCATTCGTCGCAGGCACACGGCACAGCAGGCCAAAGAGGCCGTGGAACGCCTCGCCGGGCATATCGGCAACATCAGCATAGACCTTATCTACGGTCTGCCGGGTCAAAGCACCGACCTGTGGAAAAGCGATTTGCAACAGGCGTTTGCACTGCCCGTGAAACACCTTTCGGCATACGCGCTTTCGATTGAAGAAGGTGCGCCGCTGTGGCAAATGGTGCGGCAAAGGAAGATTGTGGAAACGGACGAGGAAACGGAGCGCACGATGTACGAGCTGCTGATGGACGCAGCGGAGGCGCAGGGCTTTGAGCACTACGAACTTTCCAATTTCGCCTTACCCGGCTTTCGCTCGCGCCACAACTCGTCGTATTGGCACGACGTGCCTTATCTCGGCCTTGGCCCGGGAGCGCACAGCTACGACGGCGCGGCGCGTTACTACAACCGCCCCGACCTTGACGCATATCTCGCCGCGCCTGGAAAATGCCTCGTGAAAGAAAACCTCACGGAAAACGAGCGTTTCAACGACTTCGTGTTTACAGCACTGCGCACTGCCGACGGACTGCCGCTCGACAGCCTCGCGGAGCGGTTCGGAGAGGCGGCGAAAAAAAAATTGCTGCACACGGCAAAATACCGCCTCGCGGCGGGAATGCTACAACTTTGCGGCAACCGGCTGAAACTCACACGCAAAGCGTTGTTCGTTTCCGACGACATCATCAGCGACCTGATGCTCGTCTAAACTGTCTGCGCAGAGAGGCGGAAAAAATGTAAATAAAAGTTTTGTCGGAAAAATGAAAGCATGTATATTTGCAGTGTAATCAAAAGAAACAACGGCTGCATCGGTTAGATTGGGATACTCATCAAATTGTTACAGAAAACCGAGAATGCTTAACCGGCTAATGGCGTGCCGATATGCGCTTTGCGTAGGGTCGGATTACAAAGGTCGGAGGGGCGCTCAAATCTTATTCTCTCGGAGTTTCATCACATCACTGATGCAGCCTTTTTATAAGCCATAAAGCTTTTCGAGCTTTATGGCTTTTTCTATTTCGGGCGGTACCATTGCCGACACGTCGGCACCGGAGCGCAAGGCGGCGCGCACTTCCGTGGAACTATAAGGGAACAAAGGCACGGAGCGTAGCACCCTGACCGAAGGCGGCAGGACCTGTTCGTCTAAATCATAGCCGGGACGGGGATAGACAATGATGGGATAATTGGCTATGATGTAATCTGCACGCGCCCAACGCTGAAAGAGTTGCCAGTTGTCGCCGCCGATAACCAAGAAGAAAGCGCGGTCGGGATATTTGCTGCGCAGGGCATCGAGCGTCTTCCAAGTATAGGAAGGGCGCGGCAGGGAAAACTCTTCGTCGGAGGCAAATACGCCGGGCACAGCAGTGCAAGCGAGGCGCGTGAGGCGCAGGCGGGTTTGCTCATCAAGCAAATCGGCCTGCTCTTTGAGCGGATTGTGCGGCGAAACCATAAGCCACACCTCATCTGCCAAATCCTGCCGCAGAATTTCTTTGGCAAGATTCAGATGACCAAGGTGGACGGGGTTGAAAGAACCTCCGAAAACGGCCGTTCTCTTCATTTATCTAAAAATTGCCGCACTGCCGTCACGACGTCGCGCTTGGCCGTTTCGAGGTCGTCGTTGACAATCACGATGTCGAAGTTTTCGGCATGGCCGATCTCAAACTCTGCCCGCTTCAAGCGGTCTTCTATCACCTCGGGACTATCGGTGCCGCGATGTTCGAGGCGTTCGCGCAAGGCCTGCACGGAGGGCGGCATAATGAAGAGCGAGAGGCAACGCTCGCCGTAGTGCTTCTTGATGTTCTCGCCGCCAAGCACGTCCACGTCGCACACCACATGCTCGCGCTCCAACTGGGCATCGACTTGCTGGCGCAGCGTGCCGTAGTAGCGTCCGGCATAAACCTCTTCATATTCAAGGAAATCGCCGGCAGCGATGTGGGCGCGGAAGTCCTCGGGCGTGAGGAAGAAATACTCCACCCCGTTTTGCTCCTGACCGCGCGGCGGACGGCTGGTGCAGGAAATAGAGAAATGCAGGTCGGGCACCTGCGTCATCAGATAATTAATGAGCGTGCTCTTGCCGCAGCCCGACGGCGCGGAGAAGGTGAGCACTTTGCGGTGGTTTTCCATGGTGAAAAGAGAGATTAAGGAGACGAGTAAACGAGTTTACAAGATTATGACGCTTTGCTTGAATTAGAAAATAATATGATAAAAGTATTAACTGCCTGGAAGGCAGTACGGAGCGAAGCGACGGTAACCGGGGACGAAGTCCTCGGATAAGGCTGTTGCAATGATTCTGCCTGGAAGGCAGTACGCCTGTGGCAATGTGGAAAGTGCATGTCCTATGGCGTAGTGCCTTACAGGCACATCGGCCTCGCCTCTGCTATCCGAGGACTTCGTCCCCGGTTACCGTCGCTTCGCTCTGTAGTGCCTTCCAGGCACTTAACACTAAATCAACCAACAGGTTTTATATTTAGATATTACATCACATTGAGCACCTGCTCTTTGATTTGTTCGAGTTCGTCCTTCATCTTAACCACGATGTTCTGCATTTCAGCCTGATTGCTCTTAGACCCCGTGGTGTTGATTTCGCGTCCCATTTCCTGGGCGATAAAACCGAGCTTCTTGCCCTGCCCATGCCCGTTCTGCATAGTTTCGCGGAAATAATTGAGATGATTGGCAAGGCGCTGCTTCTCCTCGCTAATGTCGAGTTTCTCGATATAGTAGATAAGTTCCTGCTCGAGGCGATTCTTGTCGTAGTCCACACCTTTGAGTTCTTCGAGACGCGTTTCGAGGCGTTCGCGGATCTTGGCCACGCGGCTTTGCTCGAAGGGAACGATTTGCTCCATAAGGGCGGCGATGTTGTCGAGTTTTTCTGCGAATTTCGCTGCCAAAGCCACGCCCTCCTGCTTGCGGAAAGCCACAAGGTGGTCAATAGCTTCCTGGACGGCCTGGCGCACCACGCCCCACTCTTCTTCGGAGAGCGTTTCTACGGCATTGCTTTGCGTGATTTCCGGCAGGCGCACGATGACGCTCCAAGGGTCGGCAGGGAAATTCCAGCCGAGCGTGTCGCTGATTTCCTTGATTTGCTGCGCATAAGCCGCCACGATATTGCCGTTTATTGAGGCGGCCGTCACCGTTTCGCCCTTTTCCACCCACAGCGAAAACTCTACCTTGCCGCGTTCGAGCGAGCTTTGTATCATGGCACGCATTTCCATTTCTTTTTCGCGGTAGAGCTGTGCCACGCGCGTGGTGAGGTCGAGTGCCTTGCTATTGAGCGATTTAATTTCTACGTGTATCTTTTTCCCTTGAAATTCGGCATCGGCTTTGCCGTAGCCGGTCATTGATTGGATCATATGGTTTGGAACTATTATAATATTGTATGTTTTCCAAAACCGCTGCAAAAAGGAATTCTTCTTGCAGCGGCACAAAGGATTTCTATAAGATAATATCGCGGGTCACTATCCGCCGAAATTGTCGTACATAATGCTTTCGGGCTCAACTCCGAGACCGTCGAGCATATTCACCACGGCGTTCGACATCGGACCGGGACCGCACATGTAGTACTCGATATCCTCGGGCGCTTCGTGGTCTTTCAGATACGTGTTGTACATCACCTGATGCACGAAGCCCGGAGTATATTTCACGCCGGCGGCATCTGCTGCAGGGTCGGGGCGGTCGAGTGCGAGGTGGAAATGGAAGTTGGCAAATTCCTTTTCGAGACCGAGGAAATCTTCAAGGTAGAACACTTCGTTGAGAGCACGTGCGCCGTAGAAGTAATGCATTTCGCGATCGGTAGTGTGCAGGGTCTTGGTCATGTGCATAATCTGCGCACGGAGGGGAGCCATACCTGCGCCACCGCCTACCCAGATCATTTCTTTCTTGCTGTCGAAATGGGGATGGAAATCGCCGTAAGGACCGCTCATAATCACTTTATCGCCGGGCTTCAAGGTGAAGATGTAGGAAGAGGCGATGCCGGGATTTACGTCCATAAAGCCGCTGCGGTCGGCCTTGAAGGGCGGCGTGGCGATGCGCACGGTGAGCATGAACACGTTGCCTTCGGCGGGATAGTTTGCCATAGAATAGGCGCGAATAGTCGGCTCAGTGTTGACGCACTTCAAGGGGAAGAGGCCGAACTTCTCCCAGGCGGGAAGATATTCGTCGCCGATGAGGCTCTTGTCGATGTCCTTGTCGTAGTCGATACTAAATGCAGGAATCTTGATCTGCGCGTAAGAGCCGGGGATAAAGTCCATGTGCGCGCCTTCGGGCAGCTGCACCTTGAACTCCTTGATGAACGTGGCGACGTTCTTATTGGAAATAACGGTGCACTCGTATTCCTTGACGCCCATCACGCTTTCAGGCACGGTGATAGCGAGGTCGCCCTTCACTTTGCACTGGCAACCGAGGCGCCAATGGTCTTTCACTTGCTTGCGGGTGAACTGTCCGCGCTCGGAGTCGAGGATTTCGCCGCCGCCTTCCGTAACCTGGCATTTGCATTGCCCGCAACTGCCCTTACCGCCGCAAGCGGAGGGAAGGTAGATGCCGTTGTCGGCGAGGGTGGAAAGCAGGCTGCCGCCTTGCGCAGCGGAAATGGTGTCGCGTCCGTTTATCGTGATGTTCACGTTGCCGCTCGGCGAGAGGTAACGCTTAGCGATGAGCAGAATGACGACTATCAGGAGGATAATCACCAAGAAAACGCCGATGCTCGAGAGTATTAAGTTGATATTCATTGTGCTGATGTTTTTCAGGAGTTAAGATTAAATGCTGAGGCCGGAGAAGCACATGAATGCCATAGCCATAAGTCCCACGGTGATGAACGTGATGCCGAGACCTTGCAGGGGCTTGGGCACGTCGGTGTATGCCATCTTCTCGCGGATAGCAGCAAGCGCCACGATGGCGAGCAACCAACCGATACCCGAGCCGAGGGCGTAAACAACGGCATCGCCCACGCCGCCGATGTACTGGCTGCTGTTGGGGTCCATGCCGATGCGCTGCTGCATGAAGAGGCTTGCGCCCATGATGGCGCAGTTCACGGCAATGAGGGGCAAGAAGATGCCGAGCGCGGCATAGAGCGAGGGAGAGAAGCGCTCCACAATCATTTCAACCAGCTGCACCATACCGGCAATCACGGCGATGAAGAGGATGAAGGAGAGGAACGACAAATCTACGCCCTCGATGATGCAGTCGGGACCGAGCACCTTTGTCTGCAACAGATAGTCCACGGGCACGGTGATGAGCAGCACGAAGGTAACGGCAATACCGAGGCCGAGGGCTGTCTTCACGTTCTTGCTCACTGCCAAGTAGGAGCACATGCCGAGGAAGAAGGCGAATATCATATTGTCCACGAAAATGGAGCGGACGAAAAGACTTAACATTTGTTCCATAGTGTACTATATATATAATATGGTGTATCGAATGCTTATTTTGCCTTACGGTCGTTGTAGGCACGGTGCGCCCAGATGATGCAACCCACGATGATAAGCGCCATGGCGGGCATGGTCATCATACCGTTGTTCACGTAGCAGCCGCCGTTCTCAACATAGAAACTTTCGGGGATGATGCGGAAGCCGAGCAATGTGCCTGCGCCGAGCAACTCGCGCACGAAGCCCACTGCCACCAATATCCAGGCGTAGCCCAAGCCGCTGCCGATGCCGTCGAGGAACGATGCCCACGGCCCGTTCTGCATGGCGAAGGCTTCGAGGCGTCCCATGAGGATACAGTTGGTGATAATCAGACCCACGTAAACTGAAAGCTGCACGCTCACGTCGTAAGCGAAGGCTTTGAGGATTTGGCTCACGAGGGTCACGAGCGTAGCCACAACCACGAGCTGCACGATGATGCGGATGCGGTTGGGAATGGTCTTTCTAAGCAGCGAGATGATAACGTTGGCGAATGCCGTGATCACCGTGACGGAGAGACCCATCACGATGGAGGGTTCCAACTGCGAGGTAACGGCCAGCGCGGAGCAGATGCCGAGCACCTGCACTGCCACGGGGTTATTCAGGTTAAGCGGGCCGGTGAAGACCTCTTGGTTTTCCTTTGAAAATAACTTGCTCATAATTTATGTCGAATAGCCGTTAGTTGATTATTTGTTGACAGTTTGGAAAAATCCGATGTAACTCTGCAAGCCTTCGTTCACCATGGCGGCTGCGCCGTTGGTGGTGAGGGTTGCGCCGGTGAGTCCGTCTACTTCGTATTCGGGATGCTTCACCTGGCCTTTCTTCACAATGGTCAGCGC
>JALFJC010000007.1:0-11349 GCA_022775595.1 Bacteroidales bacterium
CGCTCTGTTGACAACTTTGCAACCAATCTCTTTGCAGGCCTCATTGCCTACAATCTACTGCCCAAAAAGCCGTCAATGAATATTGAAATCATTGACAAAAGCAAACTAATTGCATAACTCTTACGTCGAACTCACGTTACATATAATATAGTATGTGTCGCTTGGGCATCCCTTCACCCTTGGGTGTGTCTATGCCGGAAAGCCTGGTTCACTGCTTGTGCCTTGAATGAGGAGCAAGAGATGAAACTGGTCATAAATCCAGCATTAGCAAAAGGGAAAAGGGTAAGGCATGGTGTGTCTGCCAAAGGACATCACCATTCTGTTGTTCCTGCAAGGCTCTGAGGATAGGCTAGTAGTCTTAGGGGAAGATGCACAGTAAAGTACATCAAAGCTGCTGCATAAAGAAACGTTGTGCCGTAGGGCTAAAAGAGGATGACCTAGTGTGCCCAATTGTATTTTATCAGAAAGCGCCTATCAAGCATAAGTTTGAAAGGCGCAACTTGCTGTATGCGGGTGTGTGCGGTAGGGGATGCTACAGGCTGCTTTGCAGATACTTGTTGCGAAACTCGGTGGGTGTACATCCCTTATGCTTTTTGAAGCAACGGTTGAAGTGTGAGACGGTGTTAAAGCCACAGACGTAACAGATCTCGGCCACAGTCTGTGCGCCCAGTAGAAGTTGCCGGGAGGCATGCCCCAGCCGCACGTCGATGATATAGTCTGACACGCTCTTGCCTGTATGCTGTGAGAAGTATCGGCTGAAGGAGGTAGGTGTCAGGTCGATGAGTGCGGCTAGGTCTTGCAACCTTATCTCCTCTCGAAAGTTGCGCTCTATGTATTGGCGTATCTTCTGAATGCGAAGGCTGTCGCTGTCCAGCTGGCTATGTGCAAAGGCTGTGGTGGAGAGCTGATGGAAGTCGTCCGTTTCCGACAGGTCGTAGAGGATGCTCAGCACCTTCAGGAAGCTATGAAAGCCTGGCTTCATGCGTGCAAGGACGTATAGATTGTCATACACTTTTCGAATAGCATTTGTACCGAAGCTTATGCCCCTCTGCGCACGTTGTAGCAGATGGGCTATTGAGGCGAAGTCATTGCGCGAGAGCAGATCGTCGCCTAAAAGGTCGGCCGGTATCTGTATTGTTATCTCGTGTACGTTGTCCATGCTGCATCGGTCTTGCTGCCAAGCGTGGATAAGATTGCTGCCGATGAGCGTCAGATCGTAGATACCCACCTCCTCAATGCTGTCGCCCACCAGTCGGCGTGCACCCTCGGCATGCTCCAGGAAGTTCAGTTCGACAGCCCTGTGGCGATGCAAGGGATAGGAGAATGCCGTCTTGCTGCGCTCTACGACGTAGATGCAGTCCTTCTCGCTCAGCGGTGTTATTTCAGAGAGAATGTCCATGTGCTCTTATACAGATTGGCTATGTGATGGTTTGCTTGGCTGCAAAGTTAGGAAAAAAGTTGCAGACAAGTGTGCGAATGCATCCTTTTTTGTTAAGGCGATGTTATAATAGTGTTATATTATGGCAAAATAGGCAAAATGTGTGGTACGATTTAGCCGCCTGTAGGCTATCTGTGCAATAAATGGATAAAATGCGCATATCCTTTGATGTGCAAAGTTCGTAATTTTGCTGCCGTAAAAATACACTTTTTAACTAATCTAACAATTAATGTATCATGAAACGATTTCTACTTTCCATGCTTGTTGCTCTGCTGACATTGAGTGCAAGTGCAAAGATTGACGTAGACTTCTCGAGCCGATTCGACGAGGGAACGAACACAATCACCGCTCCCAGTGGATGGGGTTGGTACACCTCTGCTGGTCTGAGCGACAACTATGAGATTATGGAGTGCGACTACTTGTACATCAAGTATTCGTCAAGTTTCAACTTCAGCCTCATCATTCAGGACATGGGATGGCAGAATGCTTATGTAGTGAACTGTAATTCTACTGACAACGAGGCATACATCAAGCTGACGCCGGGTGCATTCCCAGGTTTCACCCAGGTGGTCATCCAAAACCACAGCGAGGGCAGCATCGACATCGAGAAGCTGTACTTCTGCTCGGAAGAGGAATTCTATAATCCCGCTCCCGATGACCTGGAGGGCGCACGTGCCAATCTGATGGAGATTTATATGCGCTACCAGAAACTGCAAGATAAATACGTGGCAGGAACAGGATTCGGCAACTATCCTGAGGAACTGGTACAGGCCTTCAAAGATGCACTGAATGCAGCTCTTATCCTCGATGACAATGAAGGACAGAACCTTACCGTAGAGCAGCTCAATGCCATGTCGCAAGCCATCGTGGATGCCTACAAGGCACTTGAGGCTGGACAGATTCGCTACCTACCCGCCAATGGTTACTACCGCTTCGTAGGCGCGCGTATGTATGTAAATGGTAGCGACGAGTATGGATACAACGACGTGGTGAAGGCCATGTACAGCACCAATACGGGCGATGTGTGATTTCATCATCACTCGCGACGAATTACCCAACTTCAGGTAATGCTTTTCAAAATAAAATGGTAAATTTGCTACGACAATCTTATAAGCAAATCCATAAGAATCCAAACATGATACGATGAAGCCTTACAAATTCCAACCTTATCTCAAGACGACCCTATGGGGAGGCTATCAGATAGCTCCCTACAAGGGAATCTATACCGCCCAGCCCAACATCGGCGAAAGTTGGGAAATAAGTGGTGTTCCCGGCCACGAAAGCGTTGCCATCGACCGCGGACTCATCGGAGATGTTGACCTTGGCCTAACCCTTACAGAACTGATTGATAAGTATAAGGGACTGCTCGTTGGCGATCGTGTCTACAAGAAGTACGGCAACAAGTTCCCCATCCTTGTCAAGCTCATTGACTCTCGGCAAGACCTTTCCGTGCAAGTTCATCCAGATGACAAACTGGCTCTTGAGCGCCATGGCTGTGCCGGTAAGACTGAAATGTGGTACGTTATCAAAGCCGACATCGGTGCCAAGATCTATAGTGGCTTGCGCAAAAGTATCTCTCCCGATGACTATGAACGCCTAGTCATCGAGAATGATGTCGAGGCTGATAGCAAGGGGGAGAACCCTATGGCGTCCGTCATTGCTACACACGAGAGCCACGATGGCGATCTCTATTTCCTTCCCGCCGGACGCCTCCATGCCATTGGTGCCGGGAACTTCCTTGCCGAGATTCAGCAGACCAGCGACATCACTTATCGTGTGTATGATTTCGGACGCAAGGATGCCCACGGAAAACCCCGCGAACTGCACGTTGAACAGGCCAAGGAGGCTATTGACTATAGGGTATGGCCCGAGTACCGCACCTCCTATGACAGTACAAAGCCAACCTCACAGCTTATCAACTGTCCTTACTTCACCGTTCATCGTGTCGTTGTACAGGTAGCTGCACAGATCGATTTTCAATGCGATTCCTTCGTCGTCGTACTCTGCCTTTGGGGCGAGGCCAACATCAACGGTATCCACATTCGTCAAGGCGAGACGGTGCTGGTGCCTGCCAGCGAGAACATCCTCTACATTTTCGGGAATGCCACGTTCCTTACTGCCACTATGTAGAGTGACATGCACGATTGGGTGGGCGTGTAAAATTTTATCCTATATTTTCATAAGTTACTAAATAATCAGAGAAGCATGCGTAAGACATTTCTTCTACTCCTCACTGCCATAAGCCTGTCGGCGGCGGCACAGCGTGAGCGCATCAGCATGGACGATCAGTGGCAATTTGCACTGGGACATGCAAGCGACTACAACAAGGACTACATGGCTGGAACAGAATATTTTAACTATCTGACCAAGGCCAACTCCATACACAACGAGGCTCCCTATGTCCTGAAGTTCAAACCAGGCAACGAATGGAAGTCGGTAGACCTGCCTCACGACTGGGCAGTGGATCTTCCTTTCAATGGCTCAGCCAGCTACAGCCACGGCTTCAAACAGGTGGGATGGAAATACCCAGAGACAAGTGTGGGATGGTACCGCAAGACGTTCCATCTGCCCGAGAGCGACCGAGGTCGTCATGTGCGCCTGCAGTTCGACGGTATCTTCCGCAATGCACAGGTGTGGGTAAACGGATTTCTGGTGGGTCAGGAACCGAGTGGCTACGCATCGCAGGACTACGACATCACCGACTACCTGCTCTACGGCAATGGAGAGAAGCAGACCAACCTCATTTGCGTGCGCGTTGATGCTTCGCTCGAGGAGGGTTGGTTCTACGAGGGTGCGGGCATCTACCGCCACGTATGGATGGAGAAGATGGCCTCCCTGCACATCGCCACCGATGGCACCTTTGCACACTTTACACTCAATGATAATTTCACCGAGGCGCAAATGACCCTCGAAACGGAAGTGGTGAATGACGGCAACAAGCCCATCAGCAGCTACAGCGTGCAGCATGCACTCATCGCCCCCAACGGCGACGTCGTGGCCACAATGACGAACGAGGGTAAAGCACTGGCTCCACGCGAGATGGCCATAACGAAGAGCGAGACAAAGGTAAAGAACCCTGCCTTGTGGAGTTTGGAGACGCCCCAACTATACAAGGTGCGTACACGCATCATCGTAAATGGACAGATGGTGGACGAACACATTATCCGAACCGGTATCCGCGACATCAAGCTCGATGCCGACAAGGGACTCTTCCTCAACGGCAAGCACGTCACGCTGAAGGGTGTGGACTGCCATCAGGATCACGCTGGCGTAGGTGCTGGTATCCCCGACGGCTTGCAAGCATACCGCATCGAACGGTTGAAGTGGATGGGCGTGAATGCCTATCGTGCCAGCCACAATCCCATGACGCCGGCCTTGCTCGACGTGTGCGATTCATTAGGTATTTTGGTATACGAGGAGAACCGACTGATGGGCATCAATCCCTTCCAACTCGACGTACTGAAGGGGATGATACACCGTGACCGCAACCACCCCAGCGTCTTCTGCTGGAGCGTGGGCAACGAGGAGTGGGGCATCGAATGGGAAGACCGTGGCGAACAGATTGCCGCCACCATGACGGCCTACGCCCATCAGGCCGACCCCACACGCCCCGTCAGTGTGGCTTCAGCCAGCGGTCCGCACATCCTGCGCGGTGTTGACGTGGCTGGCTACAACTACATCAAGCAGCACCACATCGACGAGGATCGTCAGCGCTATCCCAAGCGCATCGCCTTGGGTAGCGAGGAGACGACGGGATGCGGCACACGTGGCGTATATGCTCCCTGCGACAAGAGCACGGGACGCATGCCCTCAATGAACTACACACTCTTGCCCAGCGATTCGGTACACTTTGCCACAGAGTATGGTTGGAATTTCTACCACGACCGTCCCTGGCTGTTGGGTGTGTTCTACTGGACGGGCTTCGACTATCGCGGCGAGCCAGTACCCTTGGGCTATCCTGCCACAGGCAGCCAGTTCGGATTGCTGGACTACTGCGGTTTCCCCAAGGACGAGGCTTACTACCTCAAGGCATGGTGGACGGACGAACCGATGGTACACATCCTGCCCCACTGGAACCTGCAAGGTCATGAGGGCGAGGCAGTACGCGTGCAGGGGTTCAGCAACTGCGACGAGGTGGAACTCATCGTGAATGGTAAGAAGATGGGACGTAAACCGATGCCCCGCAACGGCCACTTGGAGTGGACAGCCACCTACAAGCCCGGCAGCATCCAGGCCATTGGCTACAATAAAGGAAAGAAGACTGCTACCGAGCGACTGGAGACAACCAGCGAGGCCACACACGCCAAGGCCGCCGTGTCGCGTCACGCTGACATACACGTGCTGGACATCTCGCTGCTCGACAAGAAGGAACGCCTCGTACCCACAGCCAGCGTACCTGTCACCATCCGTATTGAAGGCAATGCGCGCATCGTGGGTGGCGGCAATGGTGACTCGGCCTTCACGGGCATGGAGCGTCCCACCGATGCTACAGCCAAGACTTTCCGTATGAGCAGTTTCAACGGCCATGCACAGCTCATCCTGCAATCCCCCGACGGCGACTTCACCTACGACATCAGCGTGGAATAGCATTCCACCAAATCGAATCCTCGAAATATCGAAACCTCGAATCCTCGAAAAAAAACGAAAAACCCCTCATGAAAAAGATAGTTTTCAGCCTTTTGGGCATGCTCTTCATTATGACAGCATCCGCTCAGATGTTCCCCGACTTCAGCAAACTGAATTTCGGTTGTGACGGCAACAGTATTACCTCTGGCAACCAATGGTCTGCCACGGTGGTCAAGCAGTTGGGCTTTGCCACGCATCACAACGTGGCAGTAGGTTCGGCCACATGGGCTTGCCATGCCGACACGCAAGACTATGGTTCTGAAGGATTTGCAGGCATCTCGGGTGGATGGAAACCCACCGACGATGCACACGAGATGCAGATGCGCCACAACAACACCTCGAAGGTACACATTCAGAAGTTCATTGCTGAGGTAGAGTCTGGGCAGTATCCCGAACCCGATGTATTTGTATTCTCCATGGGCACCAACGATGGCAAGTTGGGATCGGCCGAAGAGGCTCTCAAGGGCAAATCGCTGGACGAGGTAGACGTGACCACCATGGCTGGCGGTGCCCGTTGGGCCATCCAAACCATCATCGAGCACTATCCCAACTGTCGCGTATTCGTCTGCACACCCATCCAAACGGCCAATCCCGGCCACAATAAAATGAACCTGCGCAAGATTGAGATTCTGCGCGAGATATGCCGTTCGCTCAGCGTTCAGATGATCGACTGTTATGGCGAGAGCGGCATTACAGAGAAATTGGAGAATGGTCATGGCGAGCGTTATCTGCGCGACGGTCTGCATCCTGCCGAGGAGGGACAACAGCTGATGGGTCGCTACATCGCCAAGGAGATTCGCAACAATTACTTTTAATTTAGGACGATGAAGAGATTCGCGATAATAACACTGGCCTTTTGTGCTGCGCTTGGCGGTTGGGCTCAAGGCTACAAACTGCAGCTCAACAAGGAGACGGGCATCTACGATAAGGGCGAACGCATCGTGGCCCGCTTGCAGGGACAGACTGCTGTCGGCGACACGCTCAGCCTGCAAGTGGTGGTCAACAACCGTGTGGTGGCCGAGCAAGCAATCCACTATCAAGGGGGAGACCAGGTCGTCTACAACCAGGCTGTGGATTCTACCTGTGCCGTGATGCTGGAGATACGCAAACGGCAGCGTCTAGCCACGTCCATCGGCTTTGTGGTATCGCCCGAGGGCTTCCGTCCCGGCTACGAAGAACCCAAGGACCTGATGGACTACTGGACCAGTCAGAAGAAACAGCTGCAGGCCTTGCCCTGGCAAGTGAAAAGCACGCCGCTGCAGGTGCCCGATCAGTATCTAGGCAAATACCAATGCCAGGATGTTGAGATCAACAGCCTCGGTCCTGCCCCTGTGCGTGCCTACATGGCCAAGCCCGTGGGAGCCAAGAAGAAGTCGCTGCCCATCATCATCCTGTGCCGTGCAGCCGGCGTCAGCGGCAACTGGTGTCGCTGCCAGGTGGGCGAGTGCGTAGGCAACGCTGCGTTGGGCAACGGAGCACTGAGCCTCGACATCAATGCCCACGGTATGCTCAACGGGCAGACGGACGATTACTACAAGATGCTGGAGGATGGTCTGCTGCACAATTACTTCGAGCACAATGCCGCCGACCGCGAGACCTATTATTTCCACGGAATGTACCTGCGCCTGCTGCGCGCCATCGAGTATATGACGCGTCAGCCCGAATGGGACGGCAAGCGCATACTCGTCATCGGCGAGAGCCAGGGTGGGGGACAGGCAGTGGCAGCCGCCGGACTCGACAGCCGCGTATCGGCCGTCGTGCTCAATGTGCCCGCCATGCAGGACCTGGGCGGTGCGCGTGCCGGTCGTCGCAGCGGTTGGCCTCAACCTATCGAGAATCATGCCCGATTGGAGCGTACGATGCTAGACAGCACCCTACCCTACTACGATGGGGCGCAGCTTATCCGCCATTCGCGTGCCGAGATCTATTGCGAGATGGGGCTTATCGACCCCACCTGTCCGCCCAGCGCCGTATGGGCATCGCTCAACGTAGCCCCCGGCAAGAAGACCATCAACTGTGTGCCTTTCCGCACCCATGCCTGGCCTAGTGGCGAGGATTTTCCAGTATGGAACAAACTCTATTACCAGCCCCGTCTGGATTTCATCAACAATTATCTAAAATAAGAACACACACGAACAATCGAAACATCGTAACATCGAACAATCGAAACATCGAAAATTCGAAAATTCGAACAATCGTAACATCGAAAAATCGGAAAATCAAACAATATGAAAAAGTTAACATTCATCATCCTTGCCCTACTGGCGTGTACCGGCATGCGTGCCCAGAAATGGGAGAAGATTGGCGACCGCCCACAGATGGGTTGGAGCACCTGGAACAAGTTTGCAGGCAACATCAACGAGGACATCATCCGTGGCATTGCCGATGCCATGGTGGAGTCGGGCCTCAGCGAAGCCGGATACACCTATATTAATATTGACGACTGCTGGCACGGCAAGCGCGACAAGGACGGCTTCATACAGCCCGATGCCAAGAAGTTCCCGAGCGGTATGAAGAGTCTGGCTGACTACATACACGGCAAGGGTCTGAAACTGGGTATCTACAGCGACTGCGGCACGGGCACCTGTGCCGGTATGCCGGGCAGTTTCGGCCACGAGTATCAAGACGCACTGCAGTATGCCCGTTGGGAGGTGGACTACCTCAAGGAGGACTGGTGCAACACCACCAACATCAATGCCATCGGTGCCTACCAGTTGATGAGCGACGCGCTACGCGAGGCAGGTCGCCCCATCTTCCTCAGTATGTGCGAGTGGGGGCAGCATCAGCCCTGGAAGTGGGCCAGTGAGATTGGTCACAGTTGGCGCATCGGTCCTGACATTTGGTGCAACTTCGACTCTACCCGCGTACACAAGGGTGGCTTCACCGACATCGGCGTGATGCAGTGCATCCGTCTGGCCGAACCGCTTCGCATCTACGCAGGCCCCGGCCACTGGAACGACCCCGACATGCTGGAGGTGGGCAATGGCATGGCTGTCAACGAGGATCGCGCCCACTTCACCATGTGGTGTATGCTGGCTGCTCCCCTCATCCTGGGCAACGACATCCGCAATATGAGTCAGGAGACCAAGGACATCGTGATGAACCGCGAGATGATAGCCATCGACCAGGACGAACTGGGCGTGCAGGGTCTGCATCTGCGCGACGAGCAGGGTCTTGAGTTCTGGTTCAAGCCCTTGGCTGGCGGCGACTGGGCCATGACAATCCTCAACCCCACCCAGGCTCCCATAACCTACGACCTCAACTGGCAACGCTTCAACCTCACCGACGACCAGGTAAGCAAGCGCAGCACGCAGTTTTACAACACCATCTACAAGGTGCGCGACCTCTGGGCACACAAGGACGAGGGCAAGACCATCACGAAGGACAAGACGTGGCGTACCGTCACCGTGCCTGCCCGCGACGTCATCAGTTATCGTCTCACGCCCAGCAAGCCAGCAAAGGCTGCCGTCCAGGGCAAGAAGCAGACTGCCCAACTGCTGACAAGTCTGCACAAGATAGCCAAGAGTGGCAAGTATATGTTCGGCCATCAGGACGACCCCGTATACGGCCACGGTTGGAAGGACGACGAGGATCGCTCGGACGTGAAGAGCGTGACCGGCGAGTATCCTCCCGTGATGGGCTTTGACCTGGGACGCATCGAACTGGGAGGCAAAGCCAATCTCGACGGTGTGCCCTTCGACCGTATGCGCAAGGAGATTATCCGTCAGTACGAACGCGGTGGCATGTCTACCCTGAGCTGGCATGCCGACAACCCATTGACTGGCGGTACGGCATGGGTCGAAGGCAAGGATAAGGCCGAACAGGAGAAGATGACCGTAGCCAGCATTCTCGAGGGTGGAGAGCAACATCAGAAGTTTGTGATGTGGCTTGACCACGTGGCCGATTTCCTCCTCTCGCTGAAGACCGAAGATGGCACCCCCGTGCCTGTTCTCTTCCGCCCCTGGCACGAGCACACCGGTTCGTGGTTTTGGTGGGGACAGAACATCTGCACCCGTGAGCAGTACGTCGCACTGTGGCGCCTCACAGCCAGCTGTCTGAAGCAGAAGGGTGTGAACAACGTGCTTTATGCCTACTCCTCAGGAATCGAGTGCGGTTCGAGCGAAGAGAAATACCTCGAGCGCTATCCTGGCGACGATATCATCGACGTCCTGGGCTTCGACTCCTATTGCATGGCCAAGCCCGAAGACAAGGCTGCCTTGAACCGATACACCCAGAGCATTGGCACTCTGCTGACAACCGTTTGCAGCGTAGCCAAGAAGCACGGCAAGGTGGCAGCCCTGACCGAGACGGGCTATGAGGGAATCCCCTCCGACAACTGGTGGACCGAGAACCTGGCACCCGGCATCAAGGGCCACAGCATCGCCTATGTACTCGTATGGCGCAATGCCCACGATTTGCCCCGCCACCACTATGCCCCCTATCCGGGCCACCATGGTGTAAAGGACTTCGTCAAGTTCTACCAATCGCATAACACCAAAGTGAGGTAGTGAGGTAGCGAGGCTGTGAGGTTAGATTGAATACCCCGAAAGATCGAAAAATCGAAAACAAGCAAACTATTATGAACGACATTTTCAAAGATAGAAAGGCAAAGATCACGGAACGCCACGAGGCACTACTCTCTCGCCCCAACAAGCGCGAGGAACTGGGCAATGGCATCGTCGACCGCTACGAGAACCCTGTACTCACCGCTGCACACACTCCACTGGAGTGGCGCTACGACTTCAACCCCGAGACGAACCCCTACTTCATGGAACGCATCATGATGAACGCCACGATGAACAGCGGTGCCATCAAGTGGGGAGATAAGTATGTGGTGGTGGTACGCGTAGAGGGTGCCGACCGCAAGTCGTTCTTTGCCGTGGCAGAGTCGCCCAACGGCATCGACAACTTCCGCTTCTGGGACGAGCCCATCACCATGCCCGAAGGCGACAACGAGCCCGCCACCAACATCTACGACATGCGACTGACACGCCACGAGGACGGCTTCATCTATGGCCTTTTCTGCGTGGAGCGTCACGACGACAGTCAGCCCGCCGACCTCAGCGCAGCCACAGCCACCTGCGGCATCGCACGCACCAAGGACCTTGTCAACTGGGAGCGTCTACCCGACCTCGAGAGTCCCTCGCAGCAACGCAACGTAGTGCTGCACCCAGAGTTCATAGAAAAGGAAGAAATCGTAAATGGTAAATCGTCAAATCGTAAATATTATGCTCTTTACACGCGTCCGCAAGATGGCTTCATCGACACCGGTAGTGGCGGTGGCA
>JALFJC010000012.1:0-10739 GCA_022775595.1 Bacteroidales bacterium
TTCAATCCCGAGACCTATAAGTTTATGGACGCGCTCTTCGACGAATACCTCGGCGGCAAGGAGCCCGTTTTCCGCGGCAAGCGCGTACACATCGGCACGGACGAATATTCCAACGCCAAGAAGGAAGTTGTAGAGAAGTTCCGCGAATATACCGATCACTATATTAAATATGTAGAGAAATACGGCAAGCAGGCCGTTGTGTGGGGTGCGCTCACGCATGCCAACGGCGACACGCCCGTCAAGTCTGAAAATGTTATCATGGACTGCTGGTACAATGGTTATGCGCAGCCGCGCGACATGAAGGAACAGGGCTATAAGCTCGTGAGCATCAGCGACGGTTTCTCATATATCGTGCCCGCTGCCGGTTACTATTACGACTATCTCAACTGCCAGTGGCTCTACGATGCTTGGACGCCGGCTACGATTGGCGGCGAGAAGTTTGAGGAAAACGACCCCGCTATTCTCGGCGGCATGTTCGCCGTTTGGAACGACCACGCCGGCAACGGCATTTCTGTGAAAGACATTCACCACCGCGTTTATCCCGCCTTGCAGACCATTGCCGCCAAAACATGGACGGGCAAACTGACCACGCTGCCTTATGCCGACTTTGACCAAAACCGCTGGCAGCTCCACGAAGCACCGGGCGTGAACGAACTGGCCCGCTACGGCACGCAGCCTTGCACCGTTTGCGAACTGCCCGAAGTGCAGCCCGGCAGTGAAACGGGCTTTGAGGAAATCGGTTACGACTATTCCGTTACCTTCACCATCGAGGGTCAGCAAGAGGACAACGGCACGGTGCTCTTCGCCTCCGACAACGCCACTTTCTACCTCGCCGACCCCGAACAGGGCAAGCTCGGCTTTATGCGCGACGGCTATCTCAACACGTTCAACTACCGTATCCCCGAAGGGCGCACCGTTACCCTTACCATTCAAGGCAACAACCGCATGACGCGCCTGCTCGAAAACGGGCAGCAGAAGGAGGAACTCGGCCCCAAGACGCTCTATGTGGTGCGCGAGAGCAACCGTGCGCACTATCAGCGCGGCGAGGCAGCCCTCTTCGAGCCGAAGGTTTACGACCCCACCGACAAGATTTACTATCAGCGCACGCTGGTCTTCCCCTTGCGCCGTGCCGGCAACTTCAAGAGCAAGGTGACCGACCTCAAAGTAGAAAACCATTTGTAACGCCTTGCAGGTTTAGATACTTTTGAAATAAACTCCGCCCTCAGGATAGCTATTCCTGTGGGCGGAGTCGCATTTGGGGCGTATGTATGCTGTGGTCTTTAAGCAGCCTCTCTTATATGAAACTCGGTTGTATGCCTTTTCCCTTACTTTTGCAGATGAAAAAACTTATAGCTATGACACGCTTCTCCTTTTTCCTTATTTCTTTATTCGTTTCCACATGTTCGTTTGCTCAAAAAACGGTGCAGTTGGACGAAGCCATTCAGATGGCTATTGGCAACAGTCCCCGGCTGAAAGGCGCAGCGCTTTATGCTGATAAGACTAAAGCCGCAAAGGGCGAGAACTGGGATGGCGGCGACCTGCAAATCGGTTTCTCGTGGGGGCAACTCAACGGCCTTGAAAGGGGCGACAACGAACTGACTATCGAGCAGTCGCTTGGCAACCTGCTTACGCCGTACTATAAAAACGCGCTCCTCAAAACGCAGGCGGCTGAGGGCCAAAAGCGCATGGTTTTGATAAAAAAGGAAATCACGGCGGAGGTGAAACGCGCTTGGTACGACTGCCTCGCTGCTGCCGAGCAGATGCGCCTCTGTGCTGGCAACGACAGCATGGCGCAGGTGCTGTTGCACACCGCCAACCGAAAGTTTGAAATGGGCGAGATTAACCGCCTCGAGCACAGCCTGCTCAACACTCTGGCCGCCGAGATGCGCACGCAGTCCATGCAGTCCAGTTCGGCTTGGCAGCTTGCCCTACGTCGCCTGACGTGGATTTGCCGCAGCGAAGAACAACTCACGCCTGCTGATACGGCACTCAATAAAATCAAGACAAAGGAAACGGCAACCATATCGCAAGAAAGAATCCAGCTGCTCGAAAATGCCGTGCAGCAGAAACGCGATATGGTGATGGTGGAACGCAGCAAGTTTTTTCCCGAACTGTCCGTGGGCTACTCGCGTCAGAAGATGCTACCTTACAAAGGGTTGGACGCTTTCAGCGTCGGCATTTCCGTGCCCCTCTTCTGCTTCCCGCAAAAAAGCCGCGTGAAGCAGGCGCAAGTTGAAGCGCGCATTGCCGAATGGGACGCCGAGGAACAGCGCATGCAACTGTCAAGGACGGTGGACGAACTGCAACAAACTCTTCTCCAGACCCGTGCTTCCTTAGACTATTACGAAACCGCCGCTTTACCCGAAGCCGACGAGTTGCGCAGCAGTGCCCTCGCGCTCTACAATGAAGGCGAAACTGCCGCTGCCGACCTGGTGCAAAGCCTCAAAACCGCCCGCGACGTGCGCAGCAACTACGTGGAAACCGTGCGTCAATACAACGCCGTGCTCATCGAACTCGAACTTTATACGAATTAGTAGGGCAGGGCATAGTTCGCCCGTTGTTTAGTTAGTTTTGTGACTGGAATACTCTGATTGCCCCGTACCTTTCTGTCCGAAATAATAATACCACCAAAATGTTTCGCCGTAGCTGCGGCGCAGGAGGTTGCGCCCCTCTTGCGCCGTGCCCGTCTTGCGTGCCATGTCCATAAAGTCGAGCAGATTGGCTTCGACGGCTGCATCGTTGTAGGTAAAGGGGAGGTCGTGCTTGCGGCTGTGGAGCGCGAGGGCTTCGCTGTAAAAGCGAGGAATTTGCACGGAGTCGCCGGGGCAAAGGTCGGCGTAGGTTTCCGCGAAGTCCGACAGGCGGCGGTCCAGCAGCAGGGCGCAAAGATAATAGTCGCGGGCAAGCGGGGTGGGGCGGTGCGCCGTATCGGCCGGCAGCGCAAGGCGCTTGAAAAAGTGCAGGGCCGTTTCGTTCACCGCAGGCTTGCCGCCGAGGCGGGCGTAAAGGCTGTCGGGCGGGAAGTTCAGGCTTTGCCAATCGTCATCGGGCAAAAGCAGATGCTTGCTGCCGCCGGCAGGAATGGGTTGCTTGAAAAGCATTTGCGGCAAGCCTTCTCCCTGCGTTGCCATGAGGTAAGACCGCATGGCGAAGAGGCGCGGCGTGACGGCGAGCGAGATTTCGCCCGTGCGGTAGGCGGCGGCATAGTCGCAGCGGCGCAGGGCTTCGGCTGTGCGCAGTTCGTAGTGGTCTGCATCGGTGGCGGCGGCACGCAGTCCAGTGACGAAACAAACGAGGAGCAATCCCGTGCCGTAAATCAGGAGCGGCAGGCGGCGGCGCGCCGTGTGATATGCTTTTTGCAGCAATCTGTTGCAAAAGATGAGCATTGCGGCTGCGACACAATAATATAATATAGTAACCGGCACGTGCTGCCAACCGGCAAACGGCAGGCTGACCGCCAGCACGGCGGCGAAGCCTGCCGGTATCGTTTCTATCAGTGGATAGCGGCGGCACACGGCCGTGCGCGAAAGCAGCGACATTATAAATATGAGTATCGCTGCCATCGCGCCGCCCAGCAGCCAGTGCATGGGTTCGGACGAGGCATCTATGAGGCGGCGGTATAGATAGCACAGTACGTCGCCCTGTGCCACGGAAAGGAAGAAAAATAGGAACAGGGCGAAGATAACGCGCAATGTAACAAGGATTTTAGGCATTGGGGAGTTAATGATTTTAGTAGACGAGTAAACGAGTAGACGAGTAAACAAGACAGGAGTGTAAGGCGATACAATATTTATATAGGTGACTTGTCTCGTCCACTCGTCTACTTGTTCACTCGTCTACTAAAACAAATTATTATTCTTCCACCTTTTTCAGTACAACGGCGGAGCGGGCGGGCAGATAGAGTTGCAGCCAGCCTTTGCCGTCTTTCTTCAAGAGCGGGTCGAAGTTCGTGAAGTGGCGGATGCTGTCGTCTGACAGGCCGTTGCCGCCAAAGGCTTTGGCGTCGGTGTTGAGCACCACGTCGTAGGCGCCTTCCTTCATCATGAAACCGTAGCCCGTGAACGATTGCGTGGGGTTGAAGTTGAACACGAAGAGCAGCGAGCCGCGCTGATAGGCAAGGATTTGGTCGCCGTCGTTGTGCCAAATTTCTTGCACGGGCAACTTCTGAATGTTCTTTTCCGACTTAATCGTTTCGAGCATCGCCTTGTCGAAGTCGCCGAGGAAGTGGTAGCACAATTCTTTGTTGTCCACAAGGTTCCATTGGCGGCGGGCATACTTGTGGCTCCAGCCATTGCCTTCGCGCGGGAAGTCAATCCATTCGGGGTGGCCGAACTCATTGCCCATGAAGTTGAGGTAGCCGCCGCAAATCGTTGAGGCCGTGATGAGGCGGATCATTTTGTGGAGCGCGATGCCGCGATGCACCGTGCCGTTCTCGTCGCCCTTGCGGTAGTGCCAGTACATGTCGGCGTCGATGAGGCGGAAGATGATGGTCTTGTCGCCCACGAGTGCCTGGTCGTGGCTTTCGCAATAAGAAATCGTCTTTTCGTCGGCGCGGCGGTTGGTGAGTTCCCAGAAAATCGAAGAGGGTTTCCAGTCCTCGTCGCGGCATTCCTTAATGGTCTTAATCCAATAGTCGGGCACGTTCATGGCCATGCGATAGTCGAAGCCATAGCCGCCGTCCTTGAACGGGGCTGCCAGTCCCGGCATACCCGACACCTCTTCGGCTATGGTGATGGCCTTGGGATTTACCTCGTGGATAAGGAGGTTGGCAAGGGTGAGGTAGCAGATGGCATTGTCGTCCTGATGCCCGTTGTAGTAGTCGCCGTAGCCGCAGAACGCTTCGCCGAGGCCGTGGCTGTAATAGAGCATCGACGTAACGCCGTCGAAGCGGAAGCCGTCGAAGTGGAACTCCGTAAGCCAATACTTGCAGTTGGAAAGGAGGAAGTGGATCACCTCGTTCTTGCCGTAGTCGAAGCAAAGGCTGTCCCATGCGGGGTGCTCGCGGCGGCCGCCGCTATAGAAATATTGAGAGGGGTCGCCGGCAAAGTTGCCGAGGCCTTCTATTTCGTTCTTCACAGCGTGGCTCTGCACCATATCCATGATTACGGCGATGCCAGCCTGATGCGCCTCGTCGATGAGTTGCTTCAACTCTTCGGGCGTGCCGAAGCGGGAGGACGGGGCGAAGAAAGAACTTACGTGATAGCCGAAACTGCCGTAATAGGGGTGCTCCTGAATAGCCATAATCTGTATGCAGTTGTACCCCTCTTCGATGATGCGCGGCAGCACGTTCTCGCGAAATTCGTTGTATGTGCCCACCTTTTCAGCGTCCTGCGACATGCCGATATGGCATTCATAAATCAGCAACGGGGCGGTGTTGGGCTTGAACGTCTTTTTCTTAAACACGTATTCCTGTTCGGGTGCCCACACCTGTGCGCTGAATATCTTTGTGTCGTCGTCCTGCACCACGCGGCGGCACCAAGCAGGAATGCGCTCGCCTTCGCCGCCGTCCCAGTGCACTTTGAGTTTGTAGAGGTCTTGATGCTTGAGGGCTTTCGCAGGGAGTTTGAGTTCCCAGTTGCCAGAGTTTTTGAGGCGTTTGAAGGCATATTTTTCGTTTTCCTGCCAACCGTTGAAATCGCCGATGAGATAAATCGCCGTGGCATTGGGTGCCCATTCGCGGATCACCCAGCCCTTTTCTGTCTTATGCAGGCCGAAATACAGGTGGCCGTCGGCAAATTCCGAGAGCGGTTTCTTGCCGTCCGTAAGTTCGTGGAGTTTACGGAGCACATGGTCGTGGCGGCCTTGGATTGCGCCTTCAAACGGTTCGAGCCAAGGGTCGTTTTTCACGATTTTGAGGCGTTGCGGCTTCGCTGCGGCAGCCTTGGTGGTTTTCTTGGGGGAGGTTTTCATAATATTTTTGATTTAAGGTGTTGATATGTCTTATTAGTAGACGAGTTTACAAGTAAACGAGTAGACGAGACAGATTTGTCTTGCAAACTATATTTTATTTGGTAACTTGTCTTGTTTACTCGTTTACTCGTTTACTTGTTTACTCGTTTACTCGTTTACTCGTTTACTTGTTTACTTGTTTACTCGTTTACTAAAAATCGTCCAAAAAATTATTGCACCACGCGGCCATTGGAATATTCGCCTTTCTTGGTGACGTTCCCGTTGCGGTCGTATTCCACGTATTTGCCGTGGCGTTCGCCGTCCTTGTAGGTACATTCTATTTTTGAGCCGTCGGGGCGCAGTTCCACCGACTTGCCGTGCTTGCGCCCTGCCTTGAATTCGCCGTTGAACTTAGTGCCGTCGGCAGTGCGCAGTACGCCTTTGCCTTCCATCTTGTTGTTGACCCAGGAGCCAGTGTATTCGTCGCCGTTTTTCCACTTATACGTGCCGTGGCCGTTTCTCATGTTGTTTTGCCATTGCCCCGTATAGTTGGCTACGTTTTTCCATATGAAAGTGCCTTGCCCGCTCTGCTCGCCGTTCAGGAAATGGCCGTTGTACTGGTCGCCCGTGGCAAACTTGAAGATGCCTTCGCCGGTGCGCTCGCCGTCAACATACTGCCCCTCGTAGACATCGCCGTTGCGGAACTTATAGATGCCCTTGCCGTTCTGCATGTCGTCTTTCCAGTCGCCGGTGTAATAGTCGCCGTCGGCATAGAAATACGTGCCCTTTCCGTTTCGGCGGTTGTTGAGCCATGTGCCTTCGTATTTCGAGCCGTCGTTCCAGTCGAAGTAGCCTTTGCCGGTCTTCTTGTCGTCTTCCCAGTCGCCTTTGTAGAACGCGCCGCTCTTAAAGGTGTACGTGCCTTTGCCTTCGCGCTTGTCTTCCTTCCAGTCGCCGTCGTAGACATCGCCGTTGTAGTAGTACATCACGCCGTGCCCCTCCTTGCGGTTGCGGTACCAGAGGCCGACGTAGCGGTTATTGTTCACGGCGTAGAACGTGCCCTTGCCGTGCCTTTCGTTTTTCATCCACGAGCCCTCGTAACGCGAGCCGTCGGCGGCGGTAAAGGTGCCTTGTCCCTGCCGGAAGCCTTTTACGAACTCGCCTTCGTAGGTGTCGCCGTTTTCATACACGGCGCGTCCCTTGCCGTTGGCCTTTCCGCCGAGCAGTTCGCCGGTGTAGATGCCGCCGTCTTTCAGTTCGCACGAGCCCACTTGCAGTTTCTGCGCCGAGAGGGGCGCGGCAAGCAAGGCGATGGCGAAGAGTATAGTTTTGAGTTTATTGAGCATAGTCTTGTCTGAATAGTCTTATTGTCTTTTGATGAATGCCTCTGCCTTTTCGAGGTCTTCGGGGGTGTCGATGCCGATGGTTTCCAAGTCGGTGCGCCCCACTTTTATTTTAAGTCCCGCTTGTAGCCAGCGCAACTGTTCGAGCGATTCGGCTTGTTCCAATACGCCTTGCGGCATCGCCGTGATGCGCTGGAGCGTTTCGGCGCGGTAGGCGTAGAGGCCGATGTGCTTGAGAAACTCGTGCCGCTCCGTCCAGTCCTTTTGTTCCACGCCGCGCAGGTAAGGAATGACGCTGCGGCTGAAATAAAGCGCGAAGCCTCGGTTGTCCACCACCACCTTCGGACTGTTGGGATTGGAGAGTTTTTCCCAAGCGTCGGTCGGGGCGAAAGGTTTCACGAGCGTAGCGATTTCGGTCTCGGGGTCGTCGAAGCATTGCTTGATGGTCTGCAACTGCTGCGCGGCGATAAAGGGTTCGTCGCCCTGCACGTTCACAATCACGTCCGCCGTGCAGCCGATGTTCTTCACGGCCTCGCCGATGCGGTCCGTGCCGCTGCGGTGGTTGGGCGAGGTCATCACGACGTTGCCGCCGAAGGCGCGGACGGCCTCGGCAATGCGCTCGTCGTCGGTGGCTACCCAGGCGTCGGGTATCTCGGCGGCGGTGCGCTCATAGACGTGTTGTACAATCGGTTTCCCAGCCAGCAGCGCGAGCGGTTTGGCGGGGAAGCGCGTGGAAGCGTATCTTGCAGGAATTATTGCCGTAAATTTCATATTTATATAATGTAGAGTAGACGAGTAAACAAGTAGACGAGTAAACAAGTAGACGAGTGAAACAAGTAGACGAGTATAATCCCCGGCCGTTATTCAAAAAGTTCCTCGCCGCTGGTGCGGTTTGCCGGTGCGGCGGGCTTCGGTGCGGGTTTCGGCTCGTTGGGCTGTGGTTCGCCTTCGGGGAGATTAGGCTCAAATGCGAGTGAGTCGCGGAGTTCAGGTTTCTCAAACTCTTGTTCTGGGTCGTATCCGAGCGAACGGTCGGCAAACACGCGCTTCATATACACTGCCCAAACTGGCAACGCAGTGGCTGCGCCCTGTCCGTTGGCAGTGGAGTTGAAATGTATGTCGCGCTCTTCGCCGCCTACCCAGCAGGCCGTGACGAGCGTGGGAATGCACCCCACGAACCAGCCGTCAGAGTTATCGTTCGTCGTACCCGTCTTGCCCGCAATCGGGCCACGCAGGTCGTAGCGGTAGCGCAGGCGGCCGCCCGTGCCGTGGTCGATTACGGCGCGCATCATGTCGATCATATTATATGCCGTTTCCTCGCTGTACACCTCGTTGGTGCGCGGGTGGAACTCTGCCAAGATGTTGCCGTTGCCGTCCTCGATGCGCGTCACGAGGATTGGTGCGCGGCGTATGCCCTTCTTCACGAATGCCGTGTAGGCTGAGGCCATTTCGGCGGTGGTGATGTCGCACGTGCCGAGGCAGAGCGAGAGCGAGGGCTGCATATTGTCGTTGGCAATGCCAAGGTCTTGCAGGTCGCGCACGAGACCCTGCCCCGTGTTGTCAATCTGATACATCAGTTCCGCCGTAACCCAGTTGTTCGACTGGCTAAGTCCCCATTTCAGTGTCACTACCTCGCCGTAGCGCGCCTTGCTGCCGTTGCGCGGCGTCCAGTCGCCGTAGGTGCGCTGCACGTTCAGAATAGTGCTCTCCGGCGTGTAGCCGCCCTGCATCGCCATGGCATAGACAAAGGGTTTCATCGTAGAGCCCACCTGCCGGCGGCCCACGGTGGCCATGTCGTATTGGAAATGAGCGTAGTCCAGTCCGCCCACATAGGCTTTCACGTGTCCCGTTTCGGGGTCAATGGACACGAGGCCGGCGCGCAGGAAACGCTTGTAATAGCGTATGGAGTCGCGCGGCGTCATCAGCGTGTCCACTTCGCCGCGCGGCGTGTACACCGTCATCGGCACGCGGCGGTTGAACGCCTCTTCTATTTCCGCCTCCGTAGCCCCGTCGGCTTTCATCAGGCGATAGCGGTCGCTCTGCTTCATGGCCTTGGCGAGGCGTTGGTTCACGTCTTTCACCGAAAGGGTCGATACATAGGGCGCATTGGCCGCGCCGCGCTTTTCGGCGTCAAACTTTGCCTGCATCACTTGCCCCACCTGTTTCTTCACCGCTTCCTCGGCGTATTGCTGCATACGCGAGTCTATGGCCGTATATATTTTAAGGCCGTCGGTGTAAATGTCGTAGTGCGTGCCGTCGCGCTTCACGTTCTTCTTGCACCAGCCGTAGAGCGGGTCGTTCTCCCACATGAGCGAGTCCACGTAGTATTGCGGTCGCTGCCAAGCGCGGTAGTCGTCGGGGTTGGGGCGTTCCGCCATCAAGATGCGGCGCAGGTATTCGCGCAGATAGGCGGCGAGGCCTTCCTTATGGTCGATGCGGTGGAAGTTGAGCCCGAGCGGTTCTTGGCTGAGGCGTTCGGCTTCTTCCTCCGTGAGGTGCCCCGCCTTGCACATCTGCTGCAGCACCACGTTGCGCCGCTGGCGGCAACGCTCCGGCTCGCGCACGGGATTGAAGTAAGAGGGGTTTTTACACATGCCCACCAGTGTGGCGGCTTCGAGCGTGGTGAGGTCGCGCGGCTGTTTGCCGAAGTATACCTTCGCGGCCGTCTTGATGCCCACGGCATTGTGCAGGAAATCGAAATAGTTAAGGTAGAGCGTGAGGATTTCCTCTTTCGTGTAAGCGCGTTCCAGTTCCACGGCGATGACCCATTCAATGGGCTTTTGCAGCAGGCGCTGCATCGTGGAGGATGCCGTGGACGAATAGAGCTGCTTGGCCAGTTGCTGCGTGATGGTGCTGCCGCCGCCCGCGCCTTTTTGCCCGAAAATGCCGCGTTTCACCACGGCTCGCGCTAAGGCTTTGGCATCGATGCCCGAGTGGTCGTAGAAACGCACGTCCTCCGTTGCCGTGAGCGCGTCGAACATCACGGGCGCGATGCTGTCGTAGTCCACGAACACGCGGTTCTCGTTGCGGCTCCACGTGCCGAGCAGTTTGCCATCGGCTGAGAGGATTTGCGAAGCGTAGCGGCTGATGGGGCGTTGCAGCTCGTCAATCGGCGGCATATAGCCAATCCACCCTTTGTCTATCGCCACGAATGCGAGAGATATTATCAGCAGTGCGGCGATGAAGAGCGACCACACCCAAATCAGGAATTTTTTTCTCATTCTATAAAAGATGTCCTTTAAGGTGGGTTCTATAAATTCGCTTTGGCAGATTTTGATTTATTTTCGAGGATAAATTGTAAGTTGAAGAGGGAGCGTAGCGTGCTACGTGACCGATGAGACTTACGATTTAGACCGAAAAGAAAACAAAAGATGACAAAACGTCAACCCAATATTTTTATAAATTTTTACGGTGGAAATTTATAGAACCCACCTTAAGTCAGCGGGCAATTTAATAAAGGCCTCACGAGTAGGGGCGTTTTTCAAAAACCCCCGTTAATGATTGCCA
>JALFJC010000026.1:0-41612 GCA_022775595.1 Bacteroidales bacterium
CGGCAGAAGTTCATCGCTCCTTTCTACAAGGCGGCACAACTGTCGGTAAACGTCCTCCTCGTCGGGCTGAACGTTGATAATCGGCCGCAGTTCCTTTTCGCCCAAAATATCATAATTCTCAGGCTCTCCGCCGCCCACCACGACCAAGCCCTTGGCCATGGCCTCGAGCGCGTTCATCGCCGGCGTATAAGAGTAGAGTTGGTCGAGGATGACGTTGCCCGCGTTCATGCGCTCCACGTATTCACCAAAAGGCACGGAGAATACAGCGTCGATGCTGCATCCCTCGGGGTATCGCTCCCCCACCCTTTTAAGGGCGCGGTACATGATGTCGGTGCCCTTATATTCCGAACGGCTTTGCTGTATGCCGATGAAGAAACGCACGGGGTCGCCCGGCGCGTGCTTGCGGGCCGTAGCGCGTTCGGGCAGTTCTATGGGGAAGGGAATAAAGCGCACTTTGTCCGTCACGCCGCAGGCTTCCAGCGCGGCATGGTATTCGTAAAGACCCGACACGATGGCGTCGCAATCGGCTGCCATCTGCTCGTGCAGCCGTCCCTTGCTGCCGTTGAGCCAATCTCGCACAAAGATGTCGTTCTCCTCGGAATGGCGTATGGTGTTGCCGAAGTTGAAATCGCTGTAGCGGAACGTCTTGCAGTCGAGGCAGGCCTTTACATAAAAATGGTCCATACCGAACGCGCCGAGCACGATGCGGCGGTTGTGGCGGCGCAGATATTTATAGAAAACGCCCATTCGCTCCGCTCTCAGCGGCAAGAATATGGGGTTAATCAGTTGCACGATGTCGTAGCCGCGAAACTCGCGGAACTGCTTGATTAAGCGGCAGAAGTAGGCGGCGGAAGAGAGCGCGCCGAGCGAGGGACGGCGCAAGTCTACATCGCGCGGATATTCTTTCCACCCGTCGCCGTCGGACGCTAACGTAACCTCGTGCCCAAGCATACGCAGTCCCTTGGCAAGAGTCGTATGAACGTTGCTAAATTCTCCTAAAAGCAGGATTTTCATTCGCTTTCTGCAATACTTGTTTTCTCGTTTACAAAAAAACTCGTCTACTTGTTTACTCGCCGGCCTGTTTGCTCTCCGACAGATATTGGGCAAACAGCCTTGCCGCCGTTTCCACCATCATTGCGCAGGGGCGTTTCTGATAATAGGCGGCAGTGCGTGCTTCGGGTTCGTGGGTCCCTTCGGGCTTTTTCAGGCCGAGGAGTTCGGCGCAGATAAGCGAGCCGTTTTCCTGTCGGAACTGCTCTGCGAGCCGCTGCACCACGGCGTAATTGTGTGCCTTACCCTCGCGGTCATCGCCGCGCGTGCTACCCGTGTCCAGGCCTGCAAGCAGAAACATGCCGCACGCCGCGCCGCAGGTCTGCCGCATACGCCCGATGCCGCCGCCGAACGACGCGCCCATCCTGAACGCCTGTTCTGGGGTGTAGCCAAATAGGTCGGCGAAAGCCGCAACTACGCTTTGCGAGCAGTTATAACCCTCTTTGAAATAAGCGACCGCACGCCCCACGCGTGCCTCAAATTCGGGATTTATCTGAATTTCATCCATAGGAATGACGTTTTGTGATTAACTTTGCAGTAAGAAACAACCAGTTTTCTCTTGGCGGGCGTTTGCAAAACGCCCCTACAAAAACTCGTTTACTAAAATATAACGTAATGCACAAGGCTTTTATTTTATTGTCCGCAGTCTTTTTGTGTGCCCTCGCAGGCTGTCAGGAGCGTTTCGATGAGCGTTTGCAGCGCGAAGCGCGTGAGTTCACCGAGAAGCATTGCCCGCAGGAACGCGCGCCGGGCACTGTGCTCGACAGTACTACCTACTCGCCTTCACGCCGCACCTATTCCCTTTGGTACACGGTTTCAGAGCCAACCGCCACGCTCCTACAAACCACTGACAAAGTGCTGATTAGGCGTGCCTTGCTCAACGAATTGACGAATAGCACGGACTATAAACTTTTAAAAGACGAAGGCATCGATTTCGAGTATCATTATGCCCGCGCCGACAATCGCCAAACCGTCTATCACCTTATTTTGAAAAAGGAAGATTATAGACGCACTAACTAATCGGGGGAAATTCTTAAAAAACAGGCAGACCGTCAATACGGCCTGCCTTTCTTTTTTCACTTTCGCGGAGATAATATTTCCTTTCTCCGTGATATTGTTTACTATCTGCGAAAAATGGTTTGTTACTAAGTTTTGTAACAATTCATTGTGCTGGCTGCACAATGAATTGTTCATATTCATACACCTTTATTCGGGCTTCATGTTGGTGTAGACGGTCTGCACATCGTCGAACTCTTCGAGGCGCTCAACCATCTTGTCGATGCTCTCGCGTTCTTCGGGCGTCACGTCTTTGAGGTCGTTGGGGATATAGGTGAACTCGGCGCCGACCACTTCATAGCCGTTTTCTTCGAGGTGCTTCTGGATGAGGTTGAAGCTCTTGGGGTCGCCGTAGATGGTGATGCTGCCTTCTTCCTCGTCTTCGTCGTATTCGTCCTCAACGCCGAAGTCAATCAGTTCGAGAATCATCTCGTCCATATCGAGTCCGTCCTTTTTCTTGAAGGAGAACACGCACTTGTGGTCGAAGAGGTAAGCAAGCGAGCCCATGGTGCCGAGGTTACCGTTGAACTTGTTGAACACGGAACGTACGTCGCCCACGGTGCGCGTGGGGTTGTCGGTGAGCGTGTCTACGAAAATGGCGATGCCGTGCGGGCCGTAGCCTTCGTAAGTCATAGACTTATAGTCGCTCTGGTCTTTACCCATTGCGTTCTTGATGGCGCGCTCGATGTTGTCCTTCGGCATGTTTTCGCGCTTTGCGTTGGCAATGATAGCGCGGAGCGCGGGGTTGTTTTCTGGTTCGGGGCCGCCGGCCTTAACGGCTATGGCAATTTGCTTGCCGATTTTGGTAAACGTGCGGGCCATGTGTCCCCATCTTTTCAGTTTCGATGCCTTGCGGTATTCAAATGCTCTTCCCATTGGAGTTGTATATTTAATGAGTTGTAATTAGTTTTATTTTAGTAAACGAGTAAACGAGTAAACGAGTAGACAAGTAAACGAGTAGACAAGTAAACGAGTAGACAAGTAAACGAGTAGACAAGTAAACGAGTAGACAAGTAAACGAGTAGACGAGTAAACAAGTAAACGCCTATTATCTAAGTTTTGCGCCGAGCTGCTTTTCGAGACTGGCGATGATCTTTGCCATAACGGCATCGGTCTGCTTGTCGTTCATCGTCTTGGTGTCGTCTTGCAGGAGGAAGTTGACGGCGTAGCTCTTCTTGCCGGCTTCGAGGTTTTTGCCTTCGTAAACGTCGAAGAGGGTCACCTTTTTGAGGAACTTCCTGTCGGCGGCAAAGGCAATCTGCTCGATGCGGGCGAACTCTACGCTCTTGTCCACCAAGAGGGCGAGGTCACGGCTCACGGCGGGGAACTTGCTGATTTCGGTAAAGCTGACGCTGTGCTTCTTGGTCTTCTTCATCAAGAGCGTCCAGTTGATGTCGGCGAAATAGACTTCCGAGCTGATGTCGAAGGCGGCCGTGAGGGCTTTCTTTACCAGTCCGAACTCGAGTACAACCGTTCCGTTGTTGTCCGCCAATGCCAGCGACTTGGCAAAGATATCGTTCGCGCCTGCCTGCTGCTTGAGCTTGCCGACGGGTGCGCCGAGGCGCGTGAGGATATGGCCCACGTAGGCTTTAAGTTCGTAAACGCTCGACGGTTCTTCGGGGTGCGCCCAAGATGCTTCTACGCGCTTGCCCGTCAGCCAAAGGCCGAGATGCAGGTCCTCGGAATAGGCGGCGAGCGTATCGGCTGCCTTTTGCTCCTCGGTGGTAGCAGGATTTTTGTAATAGCAGTTGCCAAACTCGAAGAAGCGGAGGTTGGCGTTCTTGCGGTTGGCATTGTGGGCAATGCTTTCCAAGCCGCCGAAGAGGAGCGTCTGGCGCAGCACGTTGAGGTCGCTGCTCAGCGGATTGAGCAACTTAACTGCGCGGTCTTTCGGGTAGGCCGTGAGGTCGTTGTAGTAAGCCTCTTTTGTGAGCGAGTTATTGAGGATTTCGCGGAAGCCCTCGCCGACGAGCTGCTCCGACACGAGGTTTTGCAACTTATTGCTGCGGTCCACCTCGCCCTTGATTGTAAGGCTGGACTTGACGGCCGTGGGGATTTCTACATTATTATATCCATAGATGCGCAGGATATCTTCAACCACGTCGCAGGGACGCTGCACGTCCACGCGGTAGGCGGGCACGGAGAGACTGATGCCGCTCTCGGTCTCGGCAGTGATTTTCATGTCGAGCGAGGTGACGATTTCCTTGATGACTTCTGCGGGAATGGTTTTGCCGATGAGGTCGTGCGCATATTTATATTCGAGGTCCACGGCAAAGCTCTTCGCCAGGCCCGGAGCCTCAATGTCTTTGATGTCCATGCTGACCGTGCCGCCTGCCAGTTCTTTAACCATAAGAGCAGCCACTTTGAGGGCGTAGACTTGCAGGTCGGGGTCGATGCCGCGCTCAAAGCGGAAGGAGGCATCGGTATTAAGGCCGTGGCGGCGTGCGCTCTTGCGTATCCACGTGGGGTTGAAGTAGGCGCTTTCGAGCAGCACGTCTTTCGTGGTTTCGTAGGTGCCAGACCCCTTACCGCCGAACACGCCGGCGATACACATGGGGGCGTTGGCGTTGCAAATGGCGAGGTCACGCTCGGAGAGTTTGTGCTCTTCGCCATCGAGGGTTACGAAAGGCGTGCCTTCGGGCATCGTCTTCACCACCACCTTCTTGCCTTCTATCATATCGGCGTCGAAGCAGTGGAGCGGCTGGCCGTAGGCAAACATCACGTAGTTCGTCACGTCGACCACGTTATTAATCGGACGCACGCCGATGGTGCGGAGTTTCGTTTGCAGCCACTCGGGGCTTTCCTTCACCTCGCAGCCCTTAACCGTCACGGCGCAATAGCACGGACAGGCTTCGGCGTTTTCTACAACGATGTCGATGTCGAGGTCGTTGTTGTCGGCGGCAAAAGATGAAACGTCCGTGCGGTGCAACGCCGTCTTGTTGCCGTTGCGCACGAGCCAGGCGTAAAGGTCGCGGGCAACGCCGTAGTGCGAGCAGGCATCAGCGCGGTTGGGCGTAATGTCGACTTCAATCACCCAGTCGCTTTCGATGCCGTAATACTCGGCAGCGGGCGTGCCTACCTTGGCGTCCTGCGGCAGGACGATGATGCCGTCGTGGGAAGTGCCGATACCGATTTCGTCTTCCGCGCAAATCATGCCGAGGCTTTCTATGCCGCGCAGCTTAGAGCGCTTGATGGTGAAGCACTCCTCGCCATCGTAAAGTTTGGTTCCGAGCGTGGCGACGATGACCTTCTGTCCCTGCGCCACGTTTGCCGCGCCGCAGACAATCTGCACGGGCTCTTCTGCACCGATATTGACGCTGCACACGTGCATGTGGTCGGAATTGGGGTGCGGCTCGCAGGTAAGCACTTCGGCCACCACGATGCCTTGCAGTCCGCCCTTAATGGCCTGCACTTCTTCCACGCTGCCCACTTCGAGGCCGATAGAAGTTAGCGCTTCCGCCACTTGCTCTGCGCCGAGGTCGAAATCAACGTATTCTTTCAACCATTTATAAGATATGTTCATGGCTTATTTGTATGTTTAATATGCTAACTTTTTGCTAAGCAAGCGCAAAATTACTATATTTTTATTATATGACAATGTGTTTTAGCGGTTTTGCTCTTTGCCAAACGTGGGACAGAATGACGTGAAAGCACAACGGTCGCAATGGGGCTTGCGGGCGGTGCACACGTAACGCCCGTGGAGTAAAATCCAGTAATGCGAAGCCGCCACTTCCTCGGGCGGCAGATATTTGCGCAGCGCTTGCTCCACGGCATAAGGCGTTGTGGCCGACGGCGGCACGAGCCCGAGGCGATGGCTCACGCGAAACACGTGGGTATCCACGGCGAGCGTTTGCTGCTTGAACGCCACGGCCAGCACTACGTTGGCGGTCTTGCGCCCTACGCCGGGCAAACCGACGAGCGCGTCGAAGTTGCCCGGCACCTCGCCGCCGTATTGCTCTACGAGTTTCTTAGAAAGACCGAGCAGGTGCGCCGCCTTGCTGTTGGGATAACTAACGGAACTGATGTGCTCCAAGATATCGGCCTCCGAGGCCTGCGCCATACATTCTGCCGTAGGGTAATCGCGAAACAGGCGCGGCGTAACCATATTGACGCGCTTGTCTGTGCATTGCGCCGAAAGCACCACGGCGACTATCAACTCGAAAGGATTGCTGTAATGCAACTCTGTCTCCGTAGCGTCCATTGTGGCGCGGAAGTGTGCCAGCACGGCCTCAAATTTCTCTTTCTTTCTCACAGATATTCTTATTATATTAAGGTCTCACGAGTAGGGGCGTTTTGTAAAACGCCCGGTAAATGATTACATGATTAATCAAGCCATTCGGAGAACTCAGCGGGCATTTTGCTAAACGCCCTAACTTTATTTCAACTCCTGCAAGCGGCAGAGATATTTGCCCAAAATGTCGAATTCGAGGTTGACCACGGTGCCCGGCTCTATGGCGTGAAAATTCGTGTGCTCGAAGGTGTAGGGTATGATGCACACGCTGAACGTGTCGGCGGTGGGACGGCACACGGTGAGGCTCACGCCGTTCACGGTGACGCTGCCTTTATCTACGGTGAAGTAGCCGCGGCGTATCATTTCCTTATCCGTTTCGTAGCGGAAGGTGAAGATGAAACTACCGTCGGCGTCTTCTTTTGCGATGCACACGGCCGTGGTGTCTACATGCCCCTGCACGATATGCCCGTCGAGGCGGCCGTCCATTTTCATGGAGCGTTCAACGTTCACCTCGTCGCCCTCTTTGAGCAGACCAAGGTTGCTGCGCTTTAAGGTCTCGTCCATAGCCGTCACCACGTAGCGGCCCGCTTCGTCGTGCTGCACCACAGTGAGGCAAACGCCGTTGTGCGCCACGCTTTGGTCTATGTGCAGTTCGCCCTTATAGAGCGGACATTCGAGGGTGAAATCTATATTGTCCCGGTCCTTCTTGATGGCCACGACGCGGGCTGTGGCTTCTACAATGCCTGAAAACATATTTGTTTACTTCTTCTTTAAGATAAATGGTTGCGAGTTACTGACGATGGTGCCGGCAAGGGAATCGGCGCAGAGCGCGCTAAGCCGTATTTCCTCGCCGTCGATGTAGAGATGACCGTTGAGGGTTTTGTAGCGGTCCTTCGCCACGAACGTCTCGAGCTGCGTGAGATTGATGAGCACGCCGATGGCTTCGCCGCCGTCGCGGGTGGTGAGGGCGTAGCGGCTGCCCTCGTCGAGGTCGCCCCATATTTGCCCGTCAGTGCCGTCGCTTGCGGTGCGCGTAACGCAGAGCGTGTCGCCCGTGCCGTCGGCAATGAGAGAGAAGGTACTCATTCCGAACTCGTCGCTCGTGCCATAAATGGTGGAATCGCTTGCAACGCTGTCGCCTGTTGCAACAGCCGTGGTGTCGGCCGGCACTTCGCCAGACTGCTTGCCGCAGCCGTTGCACCCCGTGCACAGCGGCAGGACGAGACACGCCAACAGGGCGAGCACGATGATGAAAGGATTTTTCGTCATAATATATTATGGTAATAGATTTTCCTTAAACTGCTGCACGGCCTCAGCGCGTTCTTCTTCTGAAAACGCGCTGCCGCAGCCGTCCAACCATTTCTCAAACGCCGCGACCGCCGCCGTGCGCATCTGCGCCCGTCCGGCACGCACACCGCTTTGGAAGTCGCGGTACGGCAAAAGGTTACGATTAAAATTTCCGTCGCTCATAAAGTTGTTTTTAGTTGACAAGTAACCGCATTCCAAAACATTCAAAGGATATTAGATAAAAACCAGTAAAAACATCTTGCTTCGTTTGAAGCCCTGCGGGCTACGCCGCTGGTCTTAACGCCGAGCTTGTGAGCCTAATCGGCTCACGCTCGCCCTTAATCCCTGCGGCTGCGGTCGGTGCCCGCCCGCTTCAAACGCTGCAAGGAAAAACCATTAAAAACCCGTGAGACCTCGTTACTGTAGAAATAGCATCGACTAGGTATTTCGTTGTAAACGGGTTTTTCCCGGTTTTTCCCTTGTTCTGTGTGGGGCGGGCGGAAACCGACCGCTGCCGTAGCGGATAAAGCACGAGCCGAAAGTCGGAAGACTTTCAGGCTCGGGATTTATCAGATAAGGCGAGCCGATAGGCCCACACAGAACAAGCGGTTTTATTTGGTTTTTATCCTATTCTACCAACACACTTACGCCCTTGACACTGCCTTTACGCCGCGCACGGTGCGCAGTTTCTTCAGCAGGGCTTCGAGGCGCGTGGTATCGTCTACCATCACAGTGAGAATGCCGGAGAAGAGGCCGTCGTTAGAGTCGATGTTAATGCTACGGAGCATGATGTGCTCCTCTTTTGAGATGATGGACGTGATGTTGTTCACGATACCGAGGTCATCGTTGCCCACCACGCGCAGCGTTATCGGGTAACTGCCGCCGCCCTTGCCCGCCCAGCGGGCCTTCACGATGCGGTAGCCGAAGCGGCTGCGCAGGGCAGCTGCGTTGGGGCAGTTGGTGCGGTGGATTTTGATGCCGCCGCTCACGGTGACGAAGCCAAACACGTCGTCGCCATACACGGGATTGCAGCAATGGGCCAGTTGAAACTCGATGCCTTTGAGGTTGCGGTCGATCACCAGCACGTCGTCCGACGACTTGGCGCGGCTCTCCAATTCCGTATCTGCCTGATACTCCTCCGCACTGCGCGTAGCGGCGCGTTCGGCCAGTCCCTGCTCGTGGCGCGACAGTTCGACGTACGTTTCAAGCACTTCGGAGAGGTCGAGCGTTTCGGCACTCAACGCCTTGTAAAAGAGGGCGGATTCCTTATATCCGAGTTTCTTGATCAGGCGATTGATTAGACTTTCGTCCCATTCGAGCTTGCGGTTGCGCAACTTGCGCTCGAGAAGTTCACGCCCCATCACGCCCTCGCCCGCCTGCAGTTCCTTGAGCGCGGCGCGGATTTTCGACTTGGCGTGTGGCGACACGGCGATGTTGAGCCACTCCTGGCGTGGCTGCTGCGTGGCGGAGGTGAGGATTTCCACCGTCTGACCGCATTCCAACTGCTGACGGATAGGCACGTTGCGCCCGCCCACTCTGCCGCCCACACAGCGGTTGCCTATTTTCGAGTGGATAAGGTAGGCGAAGTCGAGCACCGTGGCCCCTGTGGGCAGGCGATACACGTCGCCCTTGGGCGAAAACACGTACACGTCCTGCTGCGAGGCAGTGCCCTGCGTGAGACTGTCGGCGAGCAAGCCTTCATTGCCCGTTTCGAGCGCGCTTCGGATGTCGGCGAGCCACGAATCTACGGTGCCGCCGCTGCTCTTCACGCCTTTATAGCGCCAGTGCGCCGCCAGTCCGTGTTCCGCCACCTCGTCCATGCGCTCCGTGCGTATCTGCACCTCAACCCATTTGTCCTCCGGCCCACGCACCGTGATGTGGAGGCTTTCGTAGCCGTTCGACTTAGGCACGGTGAGCCAGTCACGCAGGCGTTTCAGGTTGCTTTCATACTGCCCCGTGATGAGCGAAAAGACTTTCCAGCACTGCTTCTTCTCTTCCTTGGGCGGCGCGTCGAGGATGATGCGAATGGCAAAGAGGTCGTACACGCCGTTGAAGCCGCATTTTTGCTTCTTCATCTTTTGCCAGATGGAGTGAATGCTCTTCGTGCGCCCCTTGATGTGGTATTTGAGGCCTTCCTCGTCGAGCATCTTCCGGATAGGCGCCATGAAGCGTTCGATGTAGGCATCGCGCTCCTGCTTCTTGGCGTTCAGGCTGTCCTTGATGAGGTAGTAGGCATCGTGTTCGAGATATTTGAGCGAAAGGTCTTCGAGTTCGCTTTTCAGTTTATAAAGCCCGAGTTTATGCGCCAGTTGGGCGAAGAGCGCGGAAGCCTCTGTCGACACGCGCTGCTGCTCGGCTGTGTTATCCGTGTCGCGTATGCTGCGCATCAGCACCACGCTCTCGGCAATGAGGAGCAGCACCACGCGCATATCGCCCGCCTGGGCAATGAAGAGGTTGCGGAAATTATCGGTCTGCATGGTTTCCGCCTTGCTCTCGATGCTTTTCACGCGGAGTATGGCGCGGAGCGCGGCGGCCGTGTCCAGTCCGAGCACTTTTTCCACCGTCTTGCACATCTCTTCGCCCTTTTCCTGCGTGGTGGCGGCATAGACCACGAAGGCCGTGAGCGCATCGCCGCGCAGCCCTATCTCGGAAGCGGCGAGGCACACTGTGCGGAGCGCCATGAGGAGCCTGCTGTTGCCAAACGCATCGCGCAGGGGCGCACCCTCGGCATACGCCTGTTTGAGGAGTATGCCCGTTTGCTTGGCCCGCTCTGCGGCAGGGCGGTTGTGCGGGTCGTGATAGAGTTCCAGCAAAAGACGGCGTATTTCCCTTCTCTCTTCTTCGGTGTGCAAATCAGTGAGGTGTGTCATAGTCGCGCAATGTTTGAAATTCGTATTATCCCTGCAAAATTACGCATTTCGGGCGTTTTCTTAGCAGATAAATGCGTTTTTTACGCCCCTGCCTGCCCTCTTGCTTGAATTTATTTCGGAGGAACGGCAAATTATGTCCGAGATATTTTTCACTATCCGCAAGCAAAATCTTCCTTTCTCCTTGATATTTTTCCCGCCGTGCGCAGAGATTTTTTATTACAAACTTTGTAACGCTTGTTACAAACTTGCTAACACATGTTACAAACTTTGTAATATGCGTTACAAACTTTGTAACAAACTTTTTCTTAAAGAAAGGAAAAAATATCAAGGAGAAAGGAAAAAATATCAGGCAGCAAATAAAAAATTGCTGCCTGAAAATTGTAATTTGCTACGGAAATAAAAAAGGATTCTTTGCGGGAAAGCATAATTATTCGCATCTTTGCAAGGGCGATAATCGCGTTTTGGTGCGGTTCAAGCAATATAATAATCGCATTTTAGTGCGGTAAATAAATTTTTACAATCGTATTTTAGTGGGTAATCGACAACGAAACATCTGAAATAATGATAATTATGAAAAGAAAGATTTACGACAGGCTTTTGAAGTGGAAAAATGAAAGCAAGGGCGAAACGGCTTTGCTGATTGACGGGGCAAGGCGCGTGGGCAAAAGTTACATTGCAAAGGCATTTGCAAAGCAAGAATATCGAAGCCATATCTTTATTGACTTCAACGTAGCGAGCAATGACTTTAAGGCACTCTTTGAACATTATCTTGCCGACCTTGACACGTTTTTCATGTATCTGAGCAGCTACACTGGCGTAAAACTTTATGAGCGCGATACGCTCATCGTTTTCGATGAGGTGCAGCAATACCCCCGTGCACGCGCGGCCATAAAATATTTAGTACAGGACGGACGATATGACTATTTGGAAACCGGTTCATTGGTTTCGATAAAGAAGAACGTGGAGAACATTGTCATTCCCTCAGAAGAAGAACATATTAAAATGTATCCCATGGACTTTGAAGAGTTTCTATGGGCGCTGGGCAACGAGCAACTTATGCCTTTCGTGCAAGACTGCTTTAACGGCAGGCGGCCGATGGGACAACTCATGCACCGCAAGGCTATGGACTTTTTCAGGCAATATATGATTGTGGGCGGGATGCCGCAGGCGGTTGAGAAATATGTGCAGACCAAAGATTTCGAGAAAGTTGACAAAGCAAAGAGAATGATATTGGAACTTTATCGAAACGACATCGGCAAATATGCCAAAGGCTACGACACGAAGGTGAAAAGCATTTTCGAGGAAATACCGTCGCAACTGCAACGGCATGAAAAGAAGTTCAAACTCTCTGCCCTCAGGGAAGGGGCAAGAGCACGCGATTACGAGACGGCGTTCTTCTGGCTCGACGATGCCATGATTATGAATACCTGCTATAACACCACAGCCCCCTGTATCGGTCTAAATCTCAACAAGGACACCAACGCCATAAAGTGTTACATGGCCGACACTGGCTTGCTCATCAGCCATGCCTTCAACGAAAGAGACATCGTCAGCGAAGAGATCTATCGCAAAATAATGCTTGACAAACTCGAATTTAACGGCGGCATGGTAATTGAGAACATTGTGGCGCAGATGTTAAAAGCGGCCGGCCACAGTTTATATTTCTTTTCTCAATCACCCACAGAAGAATCCCCCAAAATGGAAATAGATTTCCTCATCTCTGACAAAAAAATCACCAGCCGGCACAACATATCGCCCATCGAGGTCAAATCTTCAGCCCGCTACACCCTGACCTCGCTACGAAAATGCGTAGACAAATACAATCAGTATCTATCTACGCCTTATGTCGTACACCCTGCCGACTACAAAGAAGCAGACGGCATCATTTATCTGCCCCTGTACATGTGTCCCCTGCTTTGAAAACAGGAGCGCACCGCGAAAGAGCACAAAATAATATTCCGACAAATGTGATGAAACGTGCGAAAGAAAGTAGGGGCTGTGTCAAAATGAATATTGTTGTAAATATAAATTAGCGTAGGGGCTATAGTCCCTACGCTAATTTATTTGGCCCTTGCAGGGCAGCTCATACAGATTATCTGATAAAGAGCAGTTCGCGATATTTGGGCAAGGTCCACATATCGTCCTCAACGATCAGCTCGAGTTTGTCGATGTGGTAGCGAATGGCATCGAGGTAAGGCGCTACTTCGTCGTGGTAAGCCACGGCGAGCGTGCGGACGTCCTCGTTCTTGTTCACCACTTTGCGCTTCTCGACCATAGCCTCGACGTTGTCGGCAATGAAACTCGTGTGCTTGTTGATTTTCTCGATGAGCGTGATGTTGTAAGCCGTGAGTTCCTTCACCTTCGCAGGGTCGGAGAAGGCGGCTTGCAGCTTATGCACGTTGTCGGCAAGGACGCTCTGGTATTTAGTGGCGACGGGAATGATGTGGTTCATGCAAAGGTCGCCGAGCACGCGGCTCTCAATCTGGATTTTCTTGTAGTAAGTCTCCCACTTGATTTCGTTGCGCGCTTCAAGTTCGTGGCGATGCATCACGTTCATCTTCTCAAACATGTCGACAGATGCCTCGTCAAGGTAGCGGTCGAAAATCACTGGGCAGGACGTTTCGCAGTCAAGGCCGCGGCGCGCAGCTTCCTCTTTCCACTCATCGCTGTAGCCGTTGCCGTCGAAGCGGATAGGCTTGCAGGTCTTGATGTCCTCGCGGAGCGTGTCGAGAATGGCGCACACCTTCGAAGCGCCGGCGGCGATGCGGGCATCGACGCGCGTCTTGAAGTCGGTCAAAGCCTCTGCCACGGCTGTGTTGAGGGCAATCATCGCGCTGGCGCAGTTGGCGATAGAGCCTACGGCGCGGAACTCGAAGCGGTTGCCCGTGAAAGCGAAGGGAGAGGTGCGGTTGCGGTCGGTGTTGTCGATCATCAGCTCGGGAATCTGCGGAATGTCGAGCTTCACGCCGTGCTTGCCCTCCATGGCAAAGAGTTCGTCGGTGGTGGAGTTCTCCACGCGGTCAAGCAGTTCGCTCACCTGCTTGCCGAGGAAGGAGGAGATGATGGCGGGAGGCGCTTCGTTCGCGCCGAGTCGGTGGGCATTGGTGGCGCTCATGATGGAAGCCTTCAAGAGGCCGTTGTGGCGATATACGCCCATAAGGGTCTCTACTACGAAGGTGATGAAGCGGAGGGCGTCCTCGGGCGTCTTGCCGGGGGCGTGGAGGATAATGCCCGTATCGGTGGTCAGCGACCAGTTGTTGTGCTTGCCCGAACCATTGATGCCGGCGAAAGGCTTCTCGTGGAGCAGGCAGCGGAAGCCGTGCTTGCGTGCCACGTTGCGCATGAGCGACATGAGGAGCATGTTGTGGTCGACAGCCAAGTTGCATTCCTCAAAAATCGGCGCGAGCTCAAACTGGTTGGGAGCCACCTCGTTGTGGCGCGTCTTGCAAGGTATGCCCAGTTCGAGCGCCTGTATTTCGAGGTCGCGCATGAACTCTGCCACGCGTTCGGGGATAGCACCGAAATAGTGGTCCTCCATCTGCTGGTTTTTAGAAGACTCGTGGCCCATGAGCGTGCGACCCGTGAGCAAGAGGTCGGGACGGGCGGCATAGAGCCCTTCGTCCACGAGGAAGTACTCCTGCTCCCAACCGAGGTTGGTTGTGACGCGCGTCACGTCTTCGTTGAAATATTTTGCCACGGCCGTTGCTGCCTTATCCACGGCGGCAAGTGCCTTTTTGAGGGGTGCTTTATAGTCGAGTGCCTCGCCGGTGTAGGAGATAAACACCGTGGGGATCATCAAAGTGTCGCCGATGATGAACACGGGCGAAGCAGGATCCCAAGCAGAGTAACCGCGTGCCTCGAATGTGGAGCGAATACCGCCGTTGGGGAAGCTGGAAGCGTCAGGTTCCTGCTGCACAAGTTCCTTGCCGCTGAAATCTTCAATCATTCCGCCTTTCCAGTCGTGCTCCAAGAAAGCGTCGTGCTTCTCGGCAGTGCCTTCGGTGAGCGGCTGAAACCAGTGCGTGCAGTGGGTAACGCCCATCGACATGGCCCAAGACTTCATTCCCTGCGCCACTTCGTCGGCCACGCTCATGGGAAGCGGCGTGCCCTGCTCGATGGCCTCGCGCAGACGCTTGTAGGTCTTCAGCGGGAGAAACTTGAACATTTTTTCCTGATTGAACACGTACTTGGCAAAATACTCCGAGGGGCGTTCTGCCGGCGTTTCAACTGCAACCGGGCGTTTCTTGAACGCCTCTTCGACAACTTTGAATCGTAAGTTTGACATAAAACTATAAGGATTAAGAGATGTTTTTTTCTTTCGTTGATTAGTAGACGAGTTTACAAGGAAACGAGTAGGGGCGTTTTGCAAAACGCCCTCCAAATGCACCTCGTAGTATAATCGAATGAGGCAATCAGCGACCGGGCGTTTTGCAAAACGCCCCTACTTTCAAGAGTAACGTCGACTCGTTTACTTGTTTACTAAAAATTATTTCTGCAACGTTTTCAGCCGCTCCATGGCTTCTTCGCAGTCCTCGCGGCGACCGAAAGCGGTGAGGCGGATATAGCCTTCGCCCGAAGGACCGAAGCCGACGCCCGGTGTGGAAACGACGTGGATTTCATTGAGCAGGCGATCGAAGAACTCCCAAGAGCCTACGCCCGGCGTTTGCAGCCATATGTAAGGCGCGTCCACGCCGCCGAAGGTTTTAAGACCTGCCTCCGCCAAAGCCTCGCGCATAATGCGGGCGTTGGTCATATAATAACCAATGGTCTCGCGCACCTGACGCTTGCCCTCGGGCGAATAAACGGCTGCGGCGGCTCGCTGCACGATGTAAGGCGTGCCGTTGAACTTGGTGCACTGGCGGCGGTTCCAAAGTTGATTGAGCTGTACGCGCTCGCCGTTTTCCGCAACCACTTCCAACTCGCGCGGCACTACCGTATAGCCGCAGCGGAGGCCCGTGAAGCCCGCCGTCTTTGAGAAAGAATGAAACTCAACGGCACAGCGCTTAGCACCCTCTATCTCATAAATGGAATGAGGCACGTCGGGGCGAGTGATATATGCCTCGTAAGCCGCATCGTAAAGGATCAGGCTATTGTGTCGCTGGGCATATTCCACCCACTTTTGCAACTCCGCCTTTGAAAGCGTGGTGCCCGTGGGGTTGTTGGGGTAGCAGAGGTAAATGAGGTCGGTGCGATGGTCGGGAATGGCGGGCACAAAATCGTTCTCTGCGTTGCAGGGGCAATACGTCACGCGGTTCCATGCGCCGTTTTCTAACTCTCCTGCACGCCCGCCCATAACATTGGAGTCAATATATACAGGATAGATGGGGTCGGTGACGCACACGGTGCAGTCTTTTCCGAGGATATCGCCGAAGTTGCCCGTGTCGCTCTTCGCGCCGTCGTTGATAAATATCTCGTCGATGTCGATATCGATGCCGCGCGGCGCAAAGTCGCCAGCGGCAATGGCTTGACGCAGAAACTCATAACCGTGCTCCGGCCCGTAGCCCCTGAATGTTTCGCCGCAGGCCTGTTCGTCCACGGCCTTATGCAGGGCTTCTATAACTGCCGGGGCGAGCGGGCGCGTTACGTCGCCGATGCCGAGGCGAATGATATTAGCCTCGGGGTGCGCCTCCTTAAAGGCGTTCACCCTGTGCGCTATGTCTGCAAAAAGATAATTCTTCTGCAATTTGAGGAAATTGGCGTTGATGCTGTACATATATATAATATTGTATGTTTTATAAAACAAAAAGGAGCGGCCGCGCGGTCTGCTCCTTTCGTTTCCTATTGTTGCTCGATTTCAATCGCGCCGTCAAAGACTTTGGTTGCGGGGCCAGTCATAAAGACGCGGTTTGAGGCGGCTTCCCATTCGATTTCCAGACAGCCGCCGTCCATTACGATTTTACTCTTTCGTGGTGCGCGGTCGGTAAGGGCGGCTGCAACCGCCGTGGCACAGGCGCCCGTGCCGCAGGCCATCGTGATGCCGGAACCGCGCTCCCACACGCGCATTCGGATACTGCCGTCGGGTCGCACGGTGGCAAACTCAATGTTGCATCGCTCGGGGAAAATTTCGGCAAATTCGAGCGTCGGACCCACTTTTTCAAGCGCCACGGGCTCTGCATCGGGCACGAAAATCACGAAGTGGGGGTTGCCCATCGAGACAAACGTACCGACATATTCCTTCCCGTCGGTTGCCTTAATTGTTCCTTCGGTCAAAGAGCCGTCAGGCGTGAGCAACTGCTCGGGCACTGCCGTTTGCGGCTCGTCCATGTCCACGGTTACGGCCTCCACCCTACCCTCTGCGTTTACATTAAGTTTGAGAACCTTGATGCCCGAAAGCGTTCGCAGGCGAATTTCCCGCTTGTCGGTCAATCCGTATTCATAGAGATATTTGCCGATGCAGCGCGAGGCATTGCCGCACATGCGGGCTTCGCTACCGTCGTTATTGAAAATGCGCATCGTAAACGTCTCGGGGTCTTCGCTGTCGCGGCCAATCAGCACCAGGCCGTCACCGCCGATTCCTTTGTGGCGGTCGCTCCAAACAAGCGAAAGATGCGCGGGGTCGGCAATCTGTTCTTTGGTGGTGTCTACATAAATGTAGTCGTTGCCGGCACCGTGCATCTTCGTAAAATGTATAGTTCGGAGCATATTTCGTAGTTTATCCGTCAAGCCTTTTGCTTTGTTAGCGCAAAGTTAAGCACTTTTTTATAAACTATGATAGCAGATAATGAATATTTTTATCAGAAAATCGGAGATTTTAGCGGATTTCTATCAAAAAGAAAAGTTGAGCCTATTTCTTTATTTGCAAACTCACTTGCGGCCCTTGCCTCCGCCGGCATAGATGAGGAAAATGGCGGGGATTTTGTTAATGGGCGGCGCGAGCATGTTGCGCCATTGGGCAATGGTGTGTGTGCGCACAAACTCCGTTTCGCCCGTCAGCCCTGCGGCAATGCAGAGACGCGTTTTCGGAGAACAGGCGGCGAGGATTTCCTTAAAAAGTTTTTCGTTGCGAAAAGGGGTTTCGATAAAAAGTTCCGTCTCGTCCTCGGCCGCCGAACGGGCTTCGTAGCGCTTTAATGCCTTGGCGCGCTCGCCGCCGTCGATTGGCAGGTAGCCGTGGAAGGCAAAGCTTTGACCGTTGAAGCCGGACGCCATCACCGAAAGGAGGATAGAGGAAGGCCCTACCAGTGGCACGACTTTCAGACCCTCGCGCTGGGCAATCTCTACAAGCGCCGCGCCGGGGTCGGCCACGGCAGGGCAACCGGCTTCACTGATTAGGCCGATGCTTTCGCCGTGGCGCAAGGGTTCGAGATAACCGGCAAACGCCGCCGGCTCGGCGTGCTTGCCCATTGGCTGGAAGGTGAGCGCATCGATGTCGATGTCGCGGCACACTTGTTTGAGGAAACGTCGCGCCGTGCGCACCTCCTCAACAATGAAATGGCGGATAGAAAGAATAATTTCGCGATTGTAAGCCGGCAGCACGCGGTCGTGCGGCGTGTCGCCTATGGGCACGGGAATCAGATATAGGGCAGGCATGAGCTTCTTGGTCTTATTTTTTGCAAAAGTACATATAACCTACCAATCACCCCGAATTATAACGGAGGAAAATGCCGAAAAGAAGAATCTACTCCTCCCAAGTAATCAAATCTCTATCGAGAGAGATAGAATATGCCGCACCCCGTTCACCCAATATTATATAGTTGTTGGCAAGATGTTCATCGAATTTCTCAACAAAAGCCTTTCGGATACGCGCCAAATTCTCATTCAAAGCATTGCCCAAGGGATTGACCACTTTGGTAACTGTAAGGTTAAGACGGGCTTCATCCGTGTTAGGCCGAAGCTGCTTGTAGATACCAAGCAATTCGCTGAAATAATCCGGCATGTGCTTATAGACAATGCCCTCCGGATAGCGCAGAAACAAAAAATAGATGGCTTTGGGGAGCGCGCCCATCTCAATTTCCATATTGTTGTAATCGGGAAGGAACATGCGGTAATCAGGCGTAATAATCATTCGCGAGAGTGGCTCTTGCTTATCAATAAACTCATGGATAGCCATCAGAGAAACCCCTTCAAGCCGAAGCCTTTGCACCGTTATTCTTAAATCACGAAGAATATCTGCCGTAGCTTTAAGGCTGCGTTCTTCTTCGATCTCTTCTTGAACTTTTTCTGGAATTTCCTCATTAACAGACTCATCACAAAAGATATTTATGTTCTTGCCCAAACGTGTCACCAAGCGACCGCGCTTCCCTTCTGACTTGTCCAAAGGTTCTTTTCGTTCAAAAACTTGAAAGTCATCATAAACTGGTGCGGCCGAAGGACAGGGCTCGGGCATGCCATAATCCACATCCTCTTCAATCCCGCTACAAACATCGCACCATTCTATTTCCTCTTCATAAAATTCTTCTCTTGCCGATAGAACAAGCTGCTCCAGCCGGTCAATAATATTGTCATGGGGATTGATAAGGTTTTCAATGTCAAGCGCAAGAAAACTCACCTCTCCAAACTTTCCCTCCTCTCTACCCTCAAAGAGTAAAGACGGTTTAAGAACCGCCTTTACTCCTGCGTCCGAAATATATGGTACAAAGGCATTGCTCTGTACTTTCTGCACAAGTTGTTTCGGGGAAAGGTATGGAGCATAATACCTTACCTTTGCTTTAATATTGTTTTCTTTAAGCAGATATGGCAGATAAACAAACTCCATGCCGATACAGCGAAACATGGATTGCAATTCCCCATAATGGTTACAGATAAAGTCATTAACGGCTTCGTTATAACCATTTTCAATGTAGAACACCTGATTAGGGTCGGGGCTGAAAGGTAAATCCTTGAATAGTATCTTATTCACTGCCATAAATCTTTTATATTTACGATTTTAGAGACTAAATATCGTCAAAGTAGTCATTGCTCTCTTCCAATGTTGCGCAAGGTGCTGCTTCTGCCAAACACATGGACATCTTATCGTAGAACTTATTGCGGCACTTGCGTTCTTTGGCAAACATGACTTCTGTCTCTTCTGCATTGGCCGAGAAACGAAGAGAATTCTGAACGCCGATAGTTTCGGCAACTTTCTCGACATCTTGGTCTGCACCAATATAGGTAAATGTCCAACCCATTTGCCTAAGTTCTTGCACCAACGACTTGATTTGCTTGCCGCTCCAAGTACGCGAAGCATTTTCGTAGCCATCGGTAATAATCGTAACAAGCACGCGGTCCTCATGCGTTACTTTCTGCTGAAGTTCGCTAATGCAAGTACCCATTGCGTCATAGAGTGCGGTGCAACCAAGAAGCTGATAATCTTCACTTGTAATGTTGCGGGCTTCTGCAATTGGCAAAGCAGAATAGATGCGATTGAGGAAGTGGTCGCCTGCGCTGAATGAAGCAAGCGTCACGTGTTGCTGAAGTTCCGGGTGCTCCTCTTGTGCCATGCGAATGGTGGCGAGCGTTTCGTTAACGCCCGAGAGAGCCTGTTCGTAAATAGACTGCATAGAACCAGATGCATCGAGAATAACGAGGTTGTAAATCTTTTGCGTTTTCATGACTTTGTGAATTAAATGTTAAACTTCTTGTTGTTTGATGTTGCAAAATTACGCTGCAATAATCCTAATTCCAAGAAAAAACATTTTGCAAGACTTGCAAAAGAAGAAAACAACGAATTCGTTAAGCCGAAAATCTCTAATCCATTTACGAAGTTAGGCGGAAGTCCCTGGTTGCAGGGGATTTCCGCCTAACTTTTTCTAAATCAGTGTTCGTTTGTTATTATTCCACTGCAGCCTGAGCGGCTGCGAGGCGGGCGATGGGCACGCGGAAAGGCGAGCAGCTGACGTAGTTGAGGCCTGCTTTGTGGCAGAACTTAACGGAAGAGGGTTCGCCGCCGTGTTCGCCGCAAATGCCGCACTTGAGGTCGGGACGGGCGTGACGGCCCTTTTCTACGGCCATATTGATAAGCTGGCCTACGCCGTTCTGGTCGAGCACCTGGAAGGGGTCTACCTTCAAGATCTTCTTTTCAAGGTAAACGGGCAAGAAGCTGGCGATGTCGTCGCGAGAATAACCGAAGGTCATCTGCGTGAGGTCGTTCGTACCGAAGCTGAAATATTCGGCGCGGGTAGCAATCTTGTCGGCCGTGAGGGCTGCACGAGGAATTTCAATCATCGTACCAACCTTGAACGGAATTTCAATGCCTTCTTCCTTGAAGAGTTCGGCAGCTTCCTGACGGATTACTTCTTCCTGTGCCTCGAACTCGTAGAGGATACCCGTGAGGGGCACCATGATTTCGGGATGCGGGTCGAAGCCTTCGCGCTTCAGGTCGATGCAGGCACCGAGAATGGCGCGGGTCTGCATTTGCGTGATGCAGGGATAAGTATTGCCGAGGCGGCAACCGCGATGGCCGAGCATCGGGTTGTGCTCGCAGAGGCTGTCAACGCGCTGACGGATATAATCAACCGTTACGCCCATAGCCTTGGCCATTTCTTCCTGACCTTTCAAATCGTGGGGTACGAACTCGTGGAGAGGAGGATCGAGCAGGCGAACGTTTACGGGGAAGCCGTCCATAGCACGGAAGATGCCCTTAAAGTCTTCTTTCTGAATGGGGAGAAGTTTGGCAAGAGCCTTCTTGCGACCTTCAACGTCTTCAGCAAGAATCATTTCGCGCATGGCGACAATCTTGTCAGCATCGAAGAACATGTGCTCCGTGCGGCAGAGACCGATACCTACTGCACCGAACTTGCGGGCCACTTCTGCGTCGTGGGGCGTATCGGCGTTGGTGCGCACTTGCAGGCGGGTGTACTTGGCGCAGAGTTCCATGAGGTCAGCGAAGTCGCCGGAAAGTTCGGCAGCCTGCGTGCGGATTTCACCCTGATAAACGCGGCCGTTAGTACCATTGAGCGAAATGAAATCGCCTTCCTGGAGCTTCACGCCGTCGATTTCGAGCGTCTTAGCCTTGTAGTCAACATTGATTGCGCCTGCGCCGCTGACGCAGCACTTACCCATACCGCGGGCAACTACGGCAGCGTGGCTGGTCATACCGCCGCGAGCGGTGAGAATGCCTTCTGCGGCAGCCATGCCAGCGAGGTCTTCGGGAGAAGTCTCGATACGTACGAGTACCACCTTATGGCCATCGGCGCGCCACTTTGCAGCGTCTTCGGCAAAGAAGACAATCTGACCGCAGGCAGCACCCGGGCTGGCGGGAAGACCGCGCGTGAGTTCCTTAGCCTTTGCGAGGGCTTCTTTATTGAACACGGGGTGCAGGAGTTCGTCGAGCTTGGCGGGTTCGCAGCGGTTGATAGCCGTCTTTTCGTCGATCATGCCCTGACGGAGCAGGTCCATGGCAATCTTCACCATGGCTGCGCCGGTGCGCTTACCGTTACGCGTCTGCAAGAACCAAAGCTTGCCTTCCTGAACGGTGAACTCCATGTCCTGCATGTCGTGATAGTGGTTTTCGAGCTTAGTCTGGATAGCATCGAGCTGCTGGTAGATTTCGGGCATAGCCTCTTCCATTGAGGGGAACTTAGCTTTGCGCTCTTCTTCAGAAATGCCCTGCAATTCTGCCCAGCGGCGCGAGCCTTCGAGCGTGATTTGCTGCGGCGTGCGGATACCTGCCACAACGTCTTCGCCCTGTGCATTAACGAGCCATTCGCCGTTGAAAAGGTCTTCGCCCGTAGCGGCGTCGCGGCTGAAGCAAACGCCCGTTGCGGAAGTGTTGCCCATGTTGCCGAACACCATTGCCATTACCGTCACGGCCGTACCCCATTCTGCGGGAATGCCTTCCATCTTGCGGTAAAGGATAGCGCGTTCGTTCATCCAAGAGTCGAACACAGCGCAGATTGCGCCCCAAAGCTGTTCCATCGGGTCAGTGGGGAATGCCTTGCCCGTTTGCTTGGAAATAGCTTCCTTGAAGAGGGTTACAAGACGCTTGAGGTCTTCCGTTTCGAGCTCGTTATCGAGTTTCACGCCCTTTTCTTCCTTCACCTTCTCGATGATTTCTTCAAAGGGATCCTTGTCGTCCTTGTTTACGGGCTTCATGCCGAGTACTACATCGCCATACATCTGAACGAAGCGGCGGTAAGCGTCGTAGGCGAAACGGGGATTGCCAGTCTTTGCAGCGAGGCCCTCAACAACTTCGTCGTTAAGGCCGAGGTTGAGAATGGTGTCCATCATACCGGGCATAGAAGCGCGTGCGCCGGAGCGTACGGAGAGGAGCAGGGGGTTCTGTACATCGCCGAACTTGCTCTGCATCAAGTCTTCCACGTGGTGGAGACTCTTCTCAACCTCTGCCTTGAGAATTTCTACGACCTTGTCCTTGCCAATTTCGTAGTACTCGTTGCAAACATCGGTCGTAATGGTAAATCCCGGGGGCACGGGCACACCGATGAGGTTCATCTCGGCAAGGTTGGCACCCTTACCGCCCAGTTCGTTACGCATGTCGGCACGACCCTCTGCTTGACCGTTACCGAACGTGTAAACTCTTTTTTCGTTCTTCATAGTTGTTACTATTTACAATATATTATTGAGTTGAAAAATTCCATGCGGCGCGCTTTCGGCACTTACACGCAAATCCACGCATCGGACAGGCAGCCCGGCGCGCGGTTGGGGTATTTACTTATAAATAATGGCGTGCATATAAGTTTTGCTTTCCAGCGAAACAAACGGGAAAGGCGTTGAAATGGGAACGTTCCCGTTTGATTTGGCAAAATTAAAAAATGTTTTGCAGATTTCAAAGTAAGAAAGTTATTTTTACAACGTCTTTTTTGCGGTTTTATTATAAGCAAATGCTTTATTTCGGCAAAACCTCGTCCTCCGGGAGTGATGAGGCGTAATGCTTGCCCGCCAAACCGAGCGTCAGGACGCAGATCTTCACCTCGCCTGCCGTGGCTATTTCTTTGGCGCACGAAGATATGGTGGCTCCCGTGGTGAGCACGTCGTCGACAATAAGCACATGCCGCCCGGCCACTACCTCGGGATGCTCAAGATGAAAGATGCCCGCCACGTTGCTCTGCCGTTCCTCGGCGTTGAGATTGGTCTGCGTGGGATTGTCCACGGTGCGCGTCACGATGTCGGCGACCATAGGAACGCCTGCACCTTCTGCCACGCCCGCCGCCAGGCATTCACTTTGGTTGTAGCCACGATGCTTCAGCCTTTGCCGCGAGAGGGGAATGGGAACAATGAGGTCGATGCCGTCGAAAAAGCCCGTGCCTTTCAAGTCGGCCGCCATGAGCGTGCCCATGAAGTGCGCCAGGGTCTGCCTGCCGCCGTACTTGAAGCCCATGAAGATGCTTGCCGATGCCGTGCCCGGCTCATAGCGCAGGAACGCGCTGGCGGTGGCGAGTTGCGGGATTTGCTGCCAGAGCAGGCGCTCGGTCATGTTGTTTTTCCTGCCCTTATAGCCCGTGCGCGGCAAGTCCATGAGGCAGGAGGTACAAATAAAGCGTTCGCTGCCCAAGAGGCGGGCATCGCAAACGCTGCAATAGCGCGGGAAAATGAGTTGGCCGAAGTCGGCGGCCAGTCCGCGCAAGAATTTCCTTATACTGAAATCGGCGTTCAAGGCGAAGGGGGCTAACGCCTTTTCTTTCTGTGAGAGAACAGGCCGCGGAAACGGCGGAGGAGCTTGTAGCCCATCATCACCCCGTCGTAGACCGCGACGACGCGCTCGGCGGAGCTCACCCATTGCTGCACCTTCGTGTCGGCAGTGGGCGGGTCCATCAGGGCGTGCCAGTGGTCGCGTATGCTCTCGGAAGTTTCCGTGAGTTCTTTCTTCAAATCAGCTTTCCGCGCGGCCAGCGATTGGAGCGTTATGGGCGTATGGGCGTAAGTGTTCATCATAAGTTATTGTCTGCTTGTTCCGATTCGTCCGACAGGAAAAGCCGTCCGAGGAAGTTGGCTAAAGGATTGACAATCCAGCGGCGGCGCATCGCGTAGACGATTACGCCGAGCGCCACGTAGAAGAGCACCATGAGGAAGCAGGCCCACGTGATGCTGCCCATCATCTTGGCGAGGAAGAGCACGGCGGTGTAGGAAAGGAACAAGATGACTATCGTGGACAGCGCGAAGAGGATTGCCCCTACGATGAGCGCCGACAGCAGGATAGTCATCTTGCTCACAAAGTCGATTTGCAGGCATTTCCCTTTCAGCTCCGCATACTTCTTGAGTTCTGCGAAGAGTTGGCTGATAATCTCTATGTTTTTATCAGAGGAAAACATCTGTACTTGTTTTTGTCCGTCCTTACTTAGCGGGATTGAGTTCGTCTGCAATGTCGTCTACCAAGCTTTCCATTTCCTTGGAGTTGAGCTTGATGCCGCGCTTGCGGATAGCTTCGGTGATGCGGAGGCGGGTTTCGCTGCCCTTTTCAGGAGCAAAGAGAATGCCACAGGCTGCGCCTACTGCTGCGCCGCCGAGAAATGCTGCGAGAATGCTGAGTCCTTTCATGATAATAATATTTTAGGGGTTATACTTCGGTAATTACGCCTCAAAGGTACGGCATTTCTTTCGTATCACCTAAGGAAAAAGCGTGTTTTTATGAGAAATTACGCCGAAAAAGCCACTATTAATGTGTTTTAACAAGCAGAAATGTCGCATAAGCCGGTATTATTATTAACTTTGCAATGCAAACAGCGGCGCGGCCGTTGCTTTGCGCACAATTTTTTACAGAATTATTTTTAGAACTTCACTTAAATACACCTCAAAGTAATGAAGAAAAACTTATTATTTGCCATCGGTCTGGGCGCAGTGCTCGTCCTCACCGGCTGTAAGTCGCAGGAAAGTGCCTATCGCAAGTCTTACGAACAGGCCATGGCGCAGGAAAAGGCCCAGACGGCCGACAACACAACCACTGTCAGCGTGAGCGGCAACCCAGCCCAGGAGACCGTTACCGTTACCCCCGTTACGCCTGCCACGCCCTCCGCACCTTCGTCCGCCGATGCCGATGTTCGCACCATCAATGAAGGGTTTACGGTAGTAGGCGGTGCGCAGATCAAGGCTTACAGCGTGGTTGTAGGCAGCTTCCTCACGCAGGCCAATGCCGAAGGCCTTATGTCCCGTCTGCGCGAAGCCGGCTACAGCTCCACGGTGATCCGCACCAACGAAACCATCAACGGCCAAACGCCCTGGTATCGCGTCATCGCCTCTTCTTTCGACACGAAAGATGCCGCTATCCAGTCACGCGAGAGCCTCAAAGCCACATATCCCGGCGCTTGGCTGCTTTATGCCAAATAAGATTTAGCAACTCCCTTACACAATATTATATTATATATAAAGGCGTACTCTTTTGGTGCGCCTTTTTTCTATGCCTGCGAACTAGCCGCCGCATATACGTTGAAATTATCTGCTATGGACGACGCAACCGTCTTACGTTACTCGCAGCATTATCTCCTTAAAACTTTTTTCCTTCAGCAAGATAGTTTTCACTTTCAGCAAGATAGTTTTTCCTGTCTGCTAAGAAAAAGTTTGTTACAAACTTTGTAATATATGTTACAAACTTTCTAACACGTGTTACAAACTTTGTAATACGTGTTACAAAGTTTGTAACAAAAAATATCTTATATGAAAGGAAAAAATATCAAGGAGAAAATAGAAATTGTCATATAAGACAGGAAAAAATATCTCGGGGAAAGCGGCTGTCTTCTCCGGGATATGGTGCAGTGAAATATAGGATAGTGAACAGCAGGTTATAAGACAGTTTTGGCAAAATATATTTGAGGCGGCTTTATGAATAGGCCTCTGCCCTACAAAGCGAAAAGATTGCGCACTACGCAGCAAAGCAATCAACGCCTTACGTTTCATCGCAAAAGAAAGCCCCAATACAGCAGCGCGCTGCATTGGGGCTTTACTTTTATCAACTGATATAAATCTCTTTGATTAAATGAGATATTGCGATGAGATGCTTTCGTTGTCCATCACGCGGCGGATTGTTTCGGCAAACATGCCGGAAACGGTGATTTGCTTCACTTTCGGGCAATGGCCTTTGTAGGGGATGCTGTCGGTAAATACCATTTCTTCCAGCGCAGATGCCTGAACGCGCTCATCGGCAGGGCCTGACATGATGCAGTGAGAGGCAAGGGCGCGCACGCTACGGGCGCCATTTTCCATCATAAGGTCGGCGGCTTTCGTGATTGTGCCGGCAGTATCAACAATGTCGTCAACCAACACTACGTCCATGCCTTTCACGTCGCCGATGATCTGCATTCCTGCCACCTCGTTGGCTTTCTTGCGCGACTTGTTGCAGAGCACCATAGGGCAATCAAGGAACTTGGCATACGTGCTTGCACGCTTCGAACCGCCTACATCGGGCGTAGCAATACAGAGGTTGGGCAGGTTGAGCGACTTGACGTAGGGCAGCATCACGGTGGAGGCGTAGAGGTGGTCGACGGGTACGTCGAAGAAGCCCTGTTCCTGGTCGGCGTGGAGGTCCATAGTGAGCAGGCGGTCAATACCCGCAACGCTCAGAAGGTCGGCCACGAGCTTGGCGCCGATAGAAACGCGCGGCTTGTCTTTACGATCCTGACGCGCCCAGCCGAAATAGGGAACAACGGCATTGATGCTGTGGGCAGAGGCACGCTTTGCGGCGTCAATCATCAGCAGAAGCTCCATAAGGTTGTCGGAGTTGGGGAACGTGGACTGCACGAGGAACACGTCGCGGCCGCGAATGGACTCTTCGTAAGATACGGAGAACTCGCCGTCGGCAAAGTACGTGATGACCAAGTTTCCCAAAGGCTGATTTAAGTCGGCGGCGATTTTCTCTGCCAGATACTTTGACTTAGTGCCCGAAAAGATCATAAAAGACTGGTTGTTCATTGTGTGATTTGGATTTGATGAGTATGAAAGGAGTTGTTGAAGTAGTTGCAGTTGCAGGTAGCGCAAAGAGGCAAGCCGCCACATGGGGCGAATTTTCTTAAATAGCAATCGCCACCTCTGGGAGGGCGGCGATGCTTATTCCGCCAGCTTGCGCAGGCGGCGGAAATGGTTGATTATTTCGCGGTAGTCGTTGTCGGTGTGCATATTAAAGCGATTCCAGATGTCGCCCAGCAGCACGGCACCGCCGAAACCGAGGTCCTTGAGCTGCTTGATATTGTCGTAGCCCACGCCGCCCAAGGCCATCACTTTGCGGTCGATGATTTTGCGTTTGGCATACTCTTTCAGCTCGTTCTGAGAGAAATGAGATGGGTATTCGTCCTTGGATATGCTGTCGAAAATGGGAGATAGGAACACGTAGTCGCAAGCTTTCTTATGCTGCATTACCTCCTCTATTGTATGGCATGAGCAGCTGATGCTGCCTTTATACTTTGGCGGGAGCTGGGAGTTGCGGCTATTGAGGTGTACACCCTTCAAGCCATATTCGCTTTTAAGGTAAAAATGGTCGTGCACGACAATGCGCTTCCTGTATTGCTCGGGAATGAGCATCAGGAGGCGTTCGGAATAAACTGGTTCGGTGTCAGGTTTTCTGAGATGCAGGATTTCAAGCCCCTCTTCAAAGAGCGCAGTCAATATCTGGTGCTCTTCCACAAAAAAGTAAGGGGTTGTCATTAAAATCAGTTTCATGATGCGCTGACTAATCTCGTGCAGATGCTCCAAAGAGTGGCAGCGGCATCTGCTCGTCGTTACTGCTTGCAAAATTACGTAAATACTACGAAATAAACGAAAGAAAACTGGAACAAATGGCAACTATTTGCGCAGCAAATGGGTGAAAGGGCTATACAGTCGTACTGCAAAATAGGATGAAAGTGCTACGGGAAGAAGGGGCGTATTGCAAAACTCCCGTCCTCAAACAAGCCTGGCTCTGCACTCTTAGAACGAAATTCTTAAAGCGCAATAGACATAAAAAAGGAGTATCAATGATGGTGTATCAAAAAGAGCCAAATTGCTTTTTTGCCCCTAAAAGGGGCAAATAAATTAGCGTAGGGGCTTGCCCCTATGTAGAGCATTGTTAGCAAGAGCTCCTGTAAGGGGCTAATAATTATAACTTTCAAAGAGTTATCTAATAATTATTAGTCCCTTACAGGGGCAATCGTATTCTATTGTCTTTCCACAGGGGCAAGCCCCTGTGCTGTGTTATTAAGCCCTAGGGCTCCATGCACATTTTGACATACCCTCGTGTTATGGTCTATTTAGAGCTATAGGCTTATATAGAGAAGCCATTACTCGTATATCATTTTTTTTCAAACTAACTCTATCAACAGGTATAAAAAGACATAAACATATCCCTTAAAAGCCTTAAAGCGCCAAGCGTAGACCTACATCGGAATATTTTTTAGAAGGCGAACCAACTTCACGATGTGAAACTTTACATTCAGAAAAATCATACCAACTTCCTCCACGAATCACACGATAAGTGCCATTATAAGAGCCTGTGGGATTAATCTGTGATGTTGAAGAATATGGGCCGTACCAATCCAAGCACCATTCAGCCACATTGCCGCTCATATCATATAACCCCAATTCATTGGGTAATTTACTAGCAACAGGGTGTGTAGAAGAAGATGAGTTGAAATAATACCAAGCAACGTTTTCTAAGGCCGAATAATTACCGCCGCTATAGTCATACCCTTTGGACAACGTTCCTCCCCGTGCTGCAAATTCCCACTGAGCTTCTGTCGGCAGATGAAAGGACGCGCCTGTCAGACTATTAAGCTTTGATATAAAAGTATAGCAATCCGCCCATGTGACACATTCCACGGGTCGTCTTAAATTTCCTGTAAACTTAGAGGGGTTGGACTCCATAACAGCGTTCCAAAGGGCTTGTGTTACTTCTGTTTCTCCAATATAGTAGTCCGAAAGTAGAACTGAGTGTACTGGCTTTTCATCATCATCAGCTCCTTTATGACTACTTCCCATCAGAAAATAACTTCCCTTTACGGGAATCATCCTAAACGAAACACCGTTAAAGGAATAAACTAAAGGTTGCAGTACTATATCAGTATTGTTCTTAACCCCTAAATACGAAGCAGTATTAAACGGAGCGCCATCGTTCTCATCATCAGAACAGCCAGTCACAAGAAATCCACCAAGAACTACAAGCATGGAGGAAGAATAAAGAAACGATTTGTACAATTTATGTAACATAATCAAAAAGTTTGAAGTTGAATAATTGTTTTACGCCGCAAATTTAAGGAAAATATCGTTTATCTTATAAGGAATGTAAAGAATATTGACAAAATCTGCATAATTTTCTTTCATTTACTATAATCCCCTACATTCCGCAAAGGCGGCCGTAAGGACAGTATTTGCAGACTTTCTCGGGTTCTTCGGTAACGGTGAAAGGCTGGGCGGGGTCGAAAATGGAAGACAAAAGGGATTGGAGGGCGGCCTCAAACTCGGCGGCGTAGTCTGCATAGGAATAGACGGGCACGGCATTCTTGCCCGGACCCATTTGCAGATAAGGCGTATTGTCCTTGTTCAGGCTGTTCAGATAATAGATGGCTGGGGCTGCCGACTTGCCGTGCATGCGCTGGTAGGCCATGGCATAGAGCGAAACTTGGAAGGCATAATGCTCGTGCTTGCCGTCGCAGCAGAACATGGCCGGCACGTGGGGCAAAGCCTTGGCTGCGCCGCCCGTCTTATAGTCCACAACGCGCAGGAGCGTGCGGCACGACCCGTCGGCCACGTCCTCCACTTCGTCCACGCGGTCTATAAATCCTTTTATCAGAACAGGGATTTGCGTACCGTCGGGCAGGTCCACATCGACCGTCAACTGCCAACGCTCTTCTTCCGCCACAACCTTGACAGATTGATAGGTGGCATCGTAAAGCAGCATCTTGGCCAGGCATTTCACCGCCGCCGATTTCATCACCGCATTCTCCGAACGGCATAACTGTTCATCAGCCTCCGGCTCTGCCTCGCGGCGCACGGCTATGTAGGCCTGCTCTACGTATTCACGCAATTTGGCAGTGTCTTTCGCCGCCCGCTTCAACATATCGGGCGTGAGGCGGCGGCCGCCCTGGTCTTTATAGAAAAGTTCTGCGGCATTGTGGAACACGCTGCCAAACACGTTGGGGGCGACTTCCTGAACGGGCGGCTGCGGTTCGGGAATCTTTGCCACGTGCTTGAAGTAGAACATCTGCGGACATTTCATGTAGTTGATGATGGACGAGGGTGAAAGCCGCTCAACGAGTGAGGCGAGGTTTTCGGGCTTGGCTATATCCGCCGCGCCCGCTCCGCCGGAAATGCCCGGCTTGAGTTGCATCTTGTATTGGCTGATGGGGATACGGCTCTCTACAAGCAGTTGGGAAATGAAGCGCGACATCTCGCCGCGCGTGATGCCATCGGTCACGGCGGAATACATCAGGCGGACGCTGCGGGCACGCTGCACGAGGCGGTAGAAATAATAGGCAAAGACGGCGGTGCGGCGGCGCACGGTGGTAAGGGAAAAGGCCTCGCGCAATTCGTTGGGGATAAAAGAATTGTCGCCACCCGTGCGCGGCAGGTTGCCTTCGGAGGCGGAAAGCACGAGCACGCTGTCGAAGTCGAGGAGGCGCGTTTCAAGCACACCCATAATCTGCAAGCCTTCGAGGGGCTCGCCATGCAGGGGCAAATCGGTCTGCATCAGCACCGTCCGCAACAGGCGCAGGAGCGTTTGGGGCGTAGCGTTGAGCGACGCCTCTGCCACCAAACGGCTGAAACGCCCCACGACGGCGTATGCCTGAAAGCAGGCTTCTTCGTAAATGTCCTTAAAGATTTTCTTGATTGTGCCGTCGGCCGCAAGGCGCGCTGCTTCGGCTTTGAGTTGGTCGGCAATGGCGGCGAGGAGGGCTGCGTTGCTGTCGGCAGATGTTGCCTCAAAACGGTCGATCATGGCAAACGCCGGCGTTTGCGAAAGCGGATAGCCCTTGGTGACATTTACCTTGTCGACCTCTTCGGGCAGGGCGTGCAGCACGCCTTGCATCAGTCCCTCGCCTGCCAGCACAACGGCCATGCGGCGCAGGTCGGTAGCGCCGCCCTGCCCCATGTTTTTCTTCAACCAAGCCGCCACACTCTTGGCCTGTGCGGTCTCGGTGGGGGCTTCTACAACTTCTATCTCGGGCAAAAGACGATTGCCCTCGCTGCGCTCCATGTTGCGGAACGCCTCAGGCGGCAGGGCGTTGCCGAAAGCGGCAATGTTTTCCTTAACAAAAAGCCCGGCTTCGCAAGCGGGGTGCCGCTCGGTGTAGTATTCGTCGTAATCCCAATAGAATATGGCCTGCTCCTTAAACGCTTCCATGAGACTGCGCTCCACGCTGCTCAACACGTTGAAGCCCGCGAAGACATAAGTGAAACCCTCGCGGGGACGCAGCGTGCCCTGCTTCAGCCGCTCGGCAACGTTGCGATAGAGTGCGCCCTCGTAGGGGGCGATGCCCTCGGAAGTGCCGGCGTTGAGGGAGGAATATATATTGTAGAGAATATTCCAAAGCCCCAAGAACCTGCGGCGCACCTCGCTGCGCTCCATATCCCGGAAACAACTGCGGAAATGGCGCATGGCCTCTTCGGGTGCGCCGAAGGCCTTTTCAATATCCGCGAAGTCGCTCATATTGGCAAAGAGGCGGGCGGCGTCGGCCTCGTTCTTATCCACGTCGTCAAAGTCGGCGAGCAGTTGCCTGCCCCAGCCGTAAAACTTGTCGAGGGACAACGCCTCAGCGCCGGGCGTGCAACCTATATATATATTGTATATGCGGCATACGGCCTCTATTTCGTCCATCACCTCGCACTGCGCGAGGCTGCGGAAGAGTTCGCTGATGGTGACGTACTGCGGCGCCCAGAGCGGGCGGTCGGCGCGGCGCAGGTGCTCGTTGAAGAAGAGGCCGGCACGCTTGTTGGGGAACACTATGACAAGGCGGCGGAAGTCGATATCGCTCCTGCCGAGCAGGTCGTCCGCTACGAGTTGCAAGAAAGATTTGGGGGAGGTCATGGGATATAACTTGCTTCGTTTGAAGTATTCATAAGGTCTTACGAGTAGGGGCATTTTGCAAAGATAGTGCAAGGCGAGCGCAATCAAGTTTACTTGAATTGCCGAGCCGCCGCCTATCTTATTAAAAACGCCCGTGTTAATGGTTGGAGTTATTGGGTTTGCCGTTACATCATGCCTGCTGCACTCGGCTATTTGAGTAAACTTGATTGTTCTCGTTTGCACGACATTTCAGCGCATCGGGCGGGCGTTTTGCAAAACGCCCCTACTCCATGCGGCGCAATTTTATAAAACTTCAACTAATTTATTCTCATCAAAATACCAAAGATAGGCTGTAACGTCGGGCGTGCCCATTTGACGCAAGTAAGCAGCATACTGCTTCACCTGCTCCTGATGCTTGGGCAGGGACTTGCCAAACTTATAGTCGAGCACAACGGCGCGCCCTTCCTTAAATGACACGCGGTCGGGGCGCACCATCGCCGCGCCCTGTGCACTGCCGGCGGGCAGGAGAATGGAGCGTTCGTTGAGCACGAGCCAACTGCCATCGGTCAAATCAGCCACCAAGGGGCAGGCGGCAATCTTTTGCCTTATTTCCGTTTCGATTTGGTCGAAATCGATGCCGTCGGCCTCGAAACCCTGACCGCGCAGCACACCCACGGCGCGGGAGATATCGGCGGCGGTTTCAATCATCGAGAAGATTTTGTGCATCAGGTTGCCACGGTTGATGTAGCCGGCGGACTCGGCAACCGCTTCTTCGCCTGCACGCGCGGCGATAAACTCTGCCGCCTCGCCGCTCTGGCGAAAATCGGCGCGGAGCGGGGTTTGGCAAAGCGGAACTTGCAGCGGACGGCGCACATTGCTGCCAAACGGGTTTTGCTTGCCTTCTGCAGGTTTCGCCTGCCCCTCGTCGCGATAGTCGGCCTGCGGCGCGGAAAGCGTTTCCAGAACAAAGCCGTCCGCTGTTTCCTCATAACGATATGGCTGATTATCGTCGCTGAAATCTTTATCTATTACAGCGTGCAGCAAATCGCCCGCAGTGGCCACTTGTCCATTATCCTTGCCCGACCATGTGCCCCAAACGAAAAGGTTGCGCTGGGGACGCGTGAAGGCAACATAAAGCAAATTGAGGTTTTCAATACGGCTGCGCAAATGCTCCTGCTCATAATCGTCAGCGAAAATGGATTGCCTCACCCTATTTGAATGGGGCGCCACAGGAATAGGAGAAATCTTAGAGAAAGGTTCTTCGGAAGGTGTGAGCCAAAGAATAGTGTCTCTATGGTCTTTTTCGAGATCCCAATTACAATAGGGAATGAAAACCGTGTGCGCTTCGAGCCCTTTGGACTTATGGATAGTAAGCACGCGCACGCCGTCGGCCACCGCGCCGGGTATGGATTTGCCCGACAAGATTTCGTCCCAATGGTCCAAGAAATCAGGAAGGGAAGAAGCGTTGTCCTGCAAATAGGCCGCAACAAGGTCGAGGAAATAAGTGAGATAAGCCAACTGTCCTGCCTCATGCACCTCTTCGGCATTGCCGGCGGCGGCATCTTGCCAGAGCCCGAATATCCTAATCAGTTCCTCGCAGAGTTCGTAAAGCGGCATAGCGGCGAGTTCTGCGAGTCTGCCCGAAAAGGCTTGCGGCAAAGCATTCAGCAACGCCTCGCTATCGTGGAGCGACACGCCGGGGCAATAGGTTTTAGCCAAGGAAGCAAGCGCCAGTTTGTTATCGGCATCGGCCAGCACGCGCAGCGCGTCAATCACAATCAGCACTGCGGGAGAAGCCGACAGCAAAAACGCCTCGTCGGAAATAAGCGGTATGTCTTTTTCAGCAAAAGCGTCTACAATATCAGCCGCCTCCCTTTTCCAGCGGACGAGTATGCACATATCGCGATAAGGAAGCCCGTCGGCGTGCAGCCTTTGCATCTGCTCAGCCATTTCATCGAGCACTCCCCCGCCCTCTTCTTCGTCTTCGGCCGGCGCACCGAGTTTGGACGACAGCGCAATGCGCACATAGCCGACATCGCCCTTGTGCTTGGCCTCCTGGCAACCGGCTTCTTCGTAAATAGCCGCTGCGTGCGCCTCACCGCTTCCGAGACTGTCGATTACTGCGGCGGCTTTTGGGAAAAACTGATTGTTGAAACGCACGATGCGCTCGTCGGTGCGGAAATTAGTCTGCATTTTGCAGAGAATATCCTCGCCGCCGTTCTTTTTGTCCTTATATTCTTTATTAAGACCTTCGAGTATCTCCCAATCGCCTCCCCTGAAACGATAAATGGCTTGCTTCACGTCGCCAACGAGCAGGCACTTGCCGCCCGTGGACATGCTTTCGAGCAGGAGTTTCCTGAAATTCTCCCATTGCATGGACGAGGTGTCTTGGAACTCGTCTATCATAATATGGTCGAAACGGCTTCCGGCGCGTTCGAGCACGAAGGGAGCATCGGCAGAAGCGACGCTGTTGCGGAAGATATAGGGCACATAGGCTATCATCTCGCGGCTATTCTCTTCGTTCACCTGTTGGAGTGCCTTCCGTGTGTGCTGCAAAAGGCTGAGGGGATTGAGCCGGTCGAGACAAATTGCGCAGGTGTTGAGAACGGGCATCAGCCGCACACGCTGTTCCTCGGTATCTGCCAACACCTCCCTCATTTGCTCGGCGGCAGCCATAGCGGCGGCATCTTTCTTATCCGCAGCCTTGAGCCAATTTTCCGCAGCATCGATACGCTTCTGCATACGATTAGTAAGCGTAAACTCTTCAAAGTTTCCCATTTTTCGGAGATAGCTTCTAAGATCGCCAGGATTGGCAAGCCTTTCGTCCCATTCCCCATTCGGGTTTGACAAAGCCCGATTGAGGGTTTCTGCCGAGGCTGTGAGTTGCTGCTCGATGCCGGCTTTGAGATTGCCTATCTCTTTTCGGTAGTCATCGAAAGAGATGTTATTCAAACTCTTCACAAGTTCTTCTTCCTTATTCAGGAAACCGCTCGAAGTGAGTTGGGCTGCCAGTTTCAGCAGGTCGTTCTTAAAGTTCCAGTTCTTGTCATCTTCAATTCGCTCATGCACATACCGTTCCATTTGTATGCGCAGTTCTTTATCAGTTTCAGATTGCTTGATGAGGCGGTCCACAGCCTGCCGCACGGCTTCTTTATCATTGATGTCGGCACGTACGCCGGAGGGCATGCCGAGTTCGTGGGTCACGCCCGAAAGCAGCCACCAAAAGAAACTGTCGATGGTTTCGACGCGAAAGAAGTCGTAATCGTGAACAATGGCGGAAAGCGCCTTTGCAGCGCGGCTGCGCACTTCGGCCTCCGACGGGGCAGGCTGTGGCATGAATGCCATCACTTTTTGCAGCACGTCATTGCCGCCGCCGTTGGCGAGGTCGAAAAGGAAGCGCAAGATGCGCTCTTTCATCTCTGCCGTGGCTTTGTTGGTAAAGGTCACTGCCAATATTCGGCCGAACGCCTTTGCGCTGGTGTCGGCAAGCATCAGGGCGATGTACTCGGCTGCGAGCGTGTAGGTCTTGCCCGTGCCGGCAGACGCGGGATATATTTTGGGAGGAACAGGAAGGGGTGACATAAAAAAGAAAAAATAAAAAGACTTTATTGCAGATGCGCGGCGAGGAAACGCTCCATGGCGCGATAGAAATCGAAACGGTTTTCCTGGTTTTGGAAACCGTGGCCTTCGTTTTCTTTCACCATATATTCCACAGGCACACCGCGCTGGCGCAATGCCGCTACCATCTGGTCGCTCTCGGCCTTATTGACGCGCGGGTCGCGGGCACCCTGGGCCACAAAGAGCGGCACGCGGATGCGGTCGGCGTGGAGGGCGGGCGAAGTCGCTTCAAGACGCTCGCGGTCGGTATCGGGATTGCCCACCTGCTCATACATCATTTGCAGCATCGGTTTCCAATACGGCGGGATAGTGCCGAGGAAAGTAAGCAAATTGGAAACGCCGACGTAATCTACGGCGCAGGCATATTTTTCGGGCGTAAACGCCACGCCGGCAAGGGCTGCGTAGCCGCCGTAACTGCCGCCGTAAATGGCAATGCGCTTAGGGTCGGCAATGCCTTGGCTGATGAGCCAGTCCACGCCGTCGGTTATGTCGTCCTGCATGCGCAGACCCCATTGCCCGTAACCGACTTCGAGGAAGCGGCGACCGTAGCCCGTAGAACCGCGAAAGTTCATCTGAAACACGGCATAGCCTCTATTGCAAAGGAACTGCGTTTCAGAAGAAAAGCCCCAGCTGTCGCGCGTCCAAGGACCGCCGTGGGGATTAATTACTACGGGCAGTGCGCGCGCCGTCTCGGGCGTAAGGCCGCAGGGCAGCGAAAGGTACGCCTCGATATTAAAGCCGTCGCGCGAGGTGTAGGTCACGGCGTGCATTTCGGCCATGTCTGCTTCTGCGAGCTGCGGGGCAAGGTCGGCGAGTTTGCGCAGAGTGTCGGTTGTATCGTCGTAATAATAATATGCGCCGCGCGTGCGGTCGCTGCCTACATATAATATATAGTGCTCTTCCGATTTGTCCACGTCGGCCATCGCCACCCGCTTGCCGGGGAAACGGGCGCGGAGCCGCTCGCGAAAGGCCTGCTCTTCTTCATCGAAGAAATGGCGCACAGGTTCTCGGTGCCCCGTGCAATAGCAACTGAGGAGTTTTTTACGCCGACGGGAATAGTTGAGGCTCGAAACGTCGTATTTCTCATCTTCATAAAGCAGGCGCACCTCCTCTGCCGTGGCAGGATTCATTTCCATGAGCGCGGTTTTGTCGCGACCGAGGTTAGTGGCGGCGTAAACGTTGCGGTTGTCGGGCGTGAAGAGGAGGAAATTCACCGACTCCTTGAAGTTTGTGGTAAGCACGGGACGGAAGGGCTCGTCATCCGTGTCGCGATAGAGCAGCTGCGTATTCACGCCGTCCACAATGGCGGTGACGGTGCGGATATGCCCGTTATGGTCTGTGAGCCACCCTTGATAGTTTCCCGGATTTTCTGCCAAGAGCGTCAGTTCTCCGGTTTTGAGATTAAGGCGATAGGGGTCGAACGCTTCGGGGTTGCGCTTATTCATCTCTATCAGCACCTCATCAGGCACGTCCTCCAAGTCGTCGAGAATGCCGGCGCGCACGCCATCGAATGGCGTGTAGCAAATTTCATCGCTGCCGTCGATGCCGATGCCGTAGAGGCGGTAGTTTTCGTCGCCCGCCGTGTCTTTCGCAAAGAGCAGGCGGTCGTTGCCCGCCCACATATAGCCCTGAATGCTCCGCTCGGTCTCAAAGGTGAGTTGGCGCGGCTCGGTTTCGCCGCCTACGGGAACGACAAAAAGGTTCATCCTATCCTTGTAGGGCGACATATAGGAGATGTGCCGCCCATCGGGCGAAATCTGATAGGCGGCCGTGGGCGCGTTTCTGAAAAACTCTTCTATGGAATATTGTTTCATCGCCTCTATTTCACAATCACTTTCCTGCCGCCTACGATATAGATACCCGATTGCAGGCCTGTGCAGGCGTTGGCGTGGCAAACGTTGCGGCGCACGAGGCGGCCGTCGGCTGAATATACGTTGACGGTTTGGCTCGATGCGGCGGCAGGCGTGAGGGCGGCGATGCCGGTTTGCGAGCCGTTTTGCACGTAGAGTGCCACGAGCGTCTGTGAGGAAGTGTAGCAGGCAAAGCGCGGCGCACTGCTGTTGTAGCGGATATAGCGTCCTTCGTAATAGTTGTTTTCAATGTCGGCCATTCCCGTGGACGTGAAACTGATGCTCCACTGCGCGTTGTCGGAGTCTTCGGAGGCGAGGGCGTTGAGTTTGTTGCCGTTGGTATTGAGTCCGAGATACGTCTGCTCTACCGCGTCGAAGAACGTCCAGCGTCCCTCGCTGCCGCCCAAGAGGAGGGCGCGGGGCGCGCCGTCTTCGTTCACGGAGGTCGTGATGGAGCCGTTTTCGTTAATTTCAATTTCTGCGTAAGAGCGCACATCGGTGTTCGTTTCTGCCAGAGCGCGGCTCTTGGAAGGACATACGATGAGGTAGTTGCCGCCGGGTATGAGCTGCGTGGCGGAGGTGACGGGAATGAAATCGTTTTCGCCATAAATGCCGGCATTGTTGCTCACTTTATACGTCGCGCTCACGGTGCTGCTCTTCTTATCGCCGAGCTGCGCATAGGCGGAAATGGTGGTTTCTTCGTTGATTGTGAATTTCACGGGCGGATAGGCGCAAAGTTCCTCGCCGCCGTTGATGGCATAATATATATATGCGCCTTCGTTGGTGCAGGTTATGGTCACCTCCGTGCCTTCTGCCACGTAGCCGCCTGCGGGCGAGAATACGGGGTCGTTGGGCGTGACGGGCTGCTCGCTGCCTCCGCCTGCCTCAAAGTCGTCGGGATTGAAGGGCGTGGTCTTCATGTCGCCCCACACGTATTGCTCGAGTCCTGGGAAGTCGACAAAAGGATTTCTGTTGTGCTGAATGCCATAGATAGCGTTGTTGCGGTCTATTTCCTTTTGGCTCACGGGGTCTTGCTGCGCCCAGCGCAGGAGCATCTGCAAGGCCCACGATGCGTAAGCGGTGTTTTTGTTGTTACTCAGCATGGGACTGCTCCACGATGCTATTTGGTCTTCGTAGGCTGTCGCCATATAGAAATAAATGCGTGCGAAGTCGCCTTTGTATTCGTCGTTCGGTTCGAACACTGTGCCTGAATACCCGCTCACGGAACACGGACCGAGTTTGCTCCATCCCTGGTTGGAGGTATAGGTGGGGCTTTTGGTTTCGCCGTAGGGATAGTTGCTGCGGCGGCCGTTCACGTAACCGTCGGAAGGCACAAGGTGCACGAGGTCGGTGTACATGGGTTTGGCATCGTTGAACCAGCTTTTGGGGAACGAGTGCTCGCGGTTGTACTTATCGCCCTCTTTGCGGTAATTGCCGGCCTGATCGGTGCCGAAGGAGAAATTGGTGGTGGCGGAATACATGTCCCACACTTTGCCGTCCTCGCGCATATCGGTGGTGCGGAAGTCGGTCCAGAGGTTGTCGTAGCTGCGTGCAGTGTGGTTGGCCACTATGCCGAAGAGTGCCGTTTTCAGGGCGTAGCCTGTTTTTCCTTTTGCCGCGCTGTAATAGCCCGAGGGTGCTTGCGCTTGCGAAAGGATCGCAACGGCGGCGATGCATAAGAATGAGAAAATCTTTTTCATTGTGTATATATTAATATTGTATATCAGTTGGTGGAATTGGTTGTTGTTTTAGTAAACAAGTAGACGAGTAAACAAGTGAACAAGACAAGTTACTCATCTAATAATATTATTGGCAAGACATTTCTGTCTCGTTTACTCGTTTACTTGTAAACTCGTTTACTAAACGCTTGAAATCTGCTTTCCCAGCGCAAATCTTTGCAAAATTGGGACTTTTTATCGAGACGCGCCCAAAGAACGGGTTACAAAAACGCTATTTCCTCCATATTTTGACCGCTTTTCTCGTAAGATAGTCAATTTCTATGTAATTTTGCTTGCAGAAACTTATATTGCAAGCAGTGATCAAGAAGCACGCACTTATATTTCTTTCCCTAATATTTATTACGGCGGCATTTCTGCCGCTAAACTCCGTTGCGGAGAAATGGAAGCCCGAAACGCTGCCAATGGTTTTCCTGCAAAACGACCACCGTTTCGTGTGCAACCCCGACGGGGTACTTTCCGACTCCGCCGTGGCCCGTGCCGACAGCATCCTTTACACGCTCTACAAGCAGCAGGGCGTTCAGACGGTTGTGGCGGCAGTGAAACAGCTCGACGGCGACGACCCTTATGAGTTCGGCATGGCGCTTGCGCGAAAGTACGGCATCGGCAACAAGCAAAGCACAGGACTTATTGTCATCCTCGCCACAGAGGACCGCTCCTACCAAATCCTAACGGGGCGCGGGCTGGAAGGCACGCTGCCCGACGCAATGGTGCGCCGCGTCGAAAACCGTATCATGGTGCCGCTGCTCAAAAACAAGGATTGGGACGCGGCCATCGTGCAGACGGTCGACGCGCTCGCCAAAGTGATTGCCGGCGACACGTCCATCGCATCTGACGACGAGGAAGACGAAGACCTCGGCGTGGTGCTGGGATTGATGGCGGCCGTGTTTGTAGGTATTATATTACTAATGATGCTGATTGGCTACGCGTCTATAAAGAAATGCCCCAAGTGCGGCAAGCGTGCCATGCAGGTAGTGCGTAAGCAGCGGCTCAACCGCATCAATTCGAGCACGTGGCTGGTTTCCAAGACCTGGAAATGCAGCAAGTGCGGCCACACCATGCAAGCCACCGAAAAGGAGAACGACAATATCAACGGTTCCTCCGGCGGCCCCGTCATCTTCGGCGGGGGCGGACGCGGCTTCGGCGGCGGAGGCGGCGGTTTCCATGGCGGTTCGTTCGGCGGAGGCTCGTTTGGCGGCGGAGGCAGCGGCGGACGCTTCTAATTATTCCTTAGCCCATTAAACTCTTTCCTAACAATAAAATTCTCCCAATCATGTCAAAGACTTTATCCAAAGGCAGCATCACGCTGATCGCTATCGGCGTCGTTATCCTCATTCTCATCGGCGGCACGCTCACCACCTACAACGGACTTGTGTCGAAGGACGAAGCCGCTTCCACCGCTTGGAGCAACCTGCAAGCGCAATATCAGCGCCGCGCCGACCTCGTGCCCAACCTCGTGAATACCGTGAAGGGCTATGCCAAGCACGAGAGCGAGACGTTTGAGAACGTCGTGGCAGCACGCGCCAAGGCAACGCAACTCTCCGTTGACGCTGATAACCTCACCCCCGAACGAGCCCGCCAAATCTTGCAGGCACAGGGCGACCTCTCCACCGCGCTCGGCAAACTCATAGCCATATCTGAAAGTTATCCCGAACTGAAAGCAAGCGAGAATTTCTCGGAACTGCAAGCGCAACTCGAAGGCACGGAAAACCGCATCGCCGAGAGCCGCCGCCTCTACAACGAGTCGGTGCAGACGTTCAACACCGCCGTGCGCCGTTTCCCCGCCAACATCGTGGCTGGCATCTTCGGATTTGAAAAGAAGTCTAAGTTCGAGGCACAGGAAAGCGCGGCCAACGCCCCCGCAGTGGAATTTTAATTTTTTGAAAACAACTATTTAGTAAACTAGTAAACAAGGAAATTTTCGTGCAAGCGAGAGCAGAGCCGAACGTGTTCGGGCTATGCCGAGTGCAGCCGAAAATCTCAAAGAAACAAGACAAGTTACTCATATAAATTTATATTTTACAAAACATCTCTGTCTCGTATACTCGTTTACTTGTCTACTCGTCTACTAATAAA
>JALFJC010000145.1:0-12579 GCA_022775595.1 Bacteroidales bacterium
TGAAGCGGGCGGGCACCGACCGCAGCCGCAGGGATTAAGGGCGAGCAAAAGCCGCAAGGCTTTAATGCTCGGCGTTAAGGCCGGCGGCGTAACCCTAAGGGCTTCAAACGAAGCAAGTGGTTTTTACTGGTTTTTATCTCAAGCATTTGATAAATTCAGACAATGAGTGGGTTGTAAGGTAATTCGAGACTTACAGACTTTTACATTCGTCTACTATAATAACGCTATGCAAAACCAAGTAGATTTCTTTTTGTCCGCCCCTGCCGCCGTGCAGATGGGCAAAGCCGGGCTGCAAGTCTTGGCAGCCAACGAGGCGATACACAATATATATATAATAGCCCCTGCGGCCGACGAAACGCTCAGCAGCCTTCTGTCGGAAAAAATCGCGTTGCTCCCCTGCGACACGCTCACCGGCTCGCGCCTGCTGCGCACCGTTATCCCGAAGTGCGGCAGCCGTTACGCCATGTTTTTCCTCTCGCCCCAGCAATTCGTGCCCGGCTATCGCTGCATCGAACGCTTTGTTCAGGCGGCGGAAGATACGGGTGCGGCGATGGTATATTCCGACCGCTGCGACGGACAAGGCGCACACCCCGTCATAGATTATCAGGAAGGCAGCCTGCGCAACGATTTCGACTTCGGCAGCCTGTGGCTCGTGCGCACAGACCTGTTGAAGAAATATCCCGAAAGCGACCACCCGCGCCGCCTCCGCTTTGCCGCCCTCTATGCCTTGCGCCTCTTCCTGAGCAGGGAGGGAGAACTTTTCCATATCTCCGAGCCCCTCTATACGGAGCAGGAGACCGACCTCCGCGCCAGCGGTGAAAAGCAATTCGACTACGTAAATCCCGCGCAGCGGGAAGTGCAACTCGAAATGGAACGCGTATGCACGCACCACCTCAAAGCCGTCGGCGCGTGGCTTGCCCCCGATGAGTTCGACGACCTCCCGCACGACCGCGCCGAATATCCCGCAGAAGCGTCCGTCGTGATACCCGTCCGCAACCGCGCCCATACCGTCCGCGACGCGGTGGAGAGCGCATTGAGCCAAGAGGCGGCCTTTGAGTTCAATGTCATCGTGGTGGACAATCATTCCACCGACGGCACAACGGATATCCTTAAAGAATTGAGCGAAAGCAATCCCCGCGTCGTGCATCTCGTGCCCGAGCGCACCGATTTGGGCATCGGCGGCTGCTGGGACTTGGCCGTGCGCTCCGCCGCCTGCGGACGCTACGCCGTGCAGCTCGACAGCGACGACCTTTACAGCGGCACGGACACCCTCGCCCGCATCGTCGAGGCCTTCCGCAAGCAAAAGGCGGCCATGGTGATTGGCAGTTACCGAATGGTCAACTTCAACCTCGAAACGCTGCCGCCGGGCTTGATCGACCATAAAGAATGGACGCCCGACAACGGGCGAAACAATGCCCTGCGCATCAACGGCTTGGGAGCGCCGCGTGCCTTCCGCACCGACATTTTGCGCCGCCTTGGTTTTCCCAATACCAGTTACGGCGAAGACTATGCCCTCGGGCTGGCCGTATCGCGCCGCTGGCGCATTGGGCGCATCTACGACGAACTCTACCTCTGCCGCCGCTGGGAGGGCAATTCCGACGCCGCCCTTTCCGTAGAAAAGGTGAACCGCAACAATATCTATAAAGACAGCCTGCGCACCATAGAACTCCGTGCCCGCCGCACCCTCGTGTCGCTTTGGAACACTGAAGCCACGTCCGACGATGTGCATGAATTTTTCAATCGCCAAATGCAGGCGTGGCCCGAAGTGGCGGAACGCTTCGACGATTTGCGTCAGAATATCCAGACGCGCCGATTTGAGGCCGACGATTATACGCTCGCCGTGCAGTTTAACCCGCGCCGCATGAGTTCCACCGCCGCAAAAGTCGACAAGCGGCATTTGAAGGAACGCCCCTGCTTTCTCTGCGACAACAACCGCCCGAAAGAGCAAATCGCTTTCCCGCTCGAAGGGCGTTTTCAACTGCTCGTAAATCCCTTCCCCATACTCCCCGGCCATCTCACCATACCTCTGCGCCGCCACACGCCGCAAAGGCTCGAGGACATGATTGACGGACTGAATAAGATGGCGTGGGAAATTCCCGACTTCATGTTTTTCTACAACGGCGCGCGCTGCGGCGCGTCCGCTCCCGACCACGCGCATCTCCAGGCAGGCTTGCGCGGCGTGGTGCCCATTGAGAAAGATTGGAAGATGTACGAGAACCGCCTCGAGAAGATATATCCTACCGATGGCATGGAAACGGCAGAACTCGAAGATCTCGGATATACCGGCACGGGCGCAGGACTGTATCTGCTGCATGGTTATGCCTGTCCCGCCTTTGTGCTGATGGGCGGGCAGCACGACGGCGGACAGTTTCTCTTGCGCAAGCTCTTCGCCGCCTTGCCCGCCGTGGAGGGCAGCGATGAGCCCGACGTGAATATCCTTGCCTGGCGGCAGGCGGGCGGTCCGGGCGATGCCGATGCCGTGGTTATGGTGATATTCCCGCGCCGCAAGCACCGCCCCGACTGTTATTACGCCGCAGGCGCAAGCAACATGCTGGTAAGTCCCGGTGCCCTCGACATGGGCGGCCTACTCATCACGCCGCGCGAGGAAGATTTTGAAAAAATGACCCTCAAAACGGCAGTCAATATTCTCCGCGAGGTAACACTCACCGAAAGCGAAACGGCTCAGACTGTGCGCCGCATACACCGCGCCGCCCACTCCGGCACATCGCGCCGCGCCGCCGCCCAGGAGACCGCCCCGCAATCGGCTTTCGACGAAGAACCCGAGGTGAGCGTGGGCATCATGTCGGCCGAGCGCGTGCGCTTCCGCCTCAGCGGCGCGTTCCACGCCAAGGGCGCGTTGCAGACTGGCGAGCAGGAAGCCGAATGTCGCGACGGAGCCATTCTTTGGAACGGCAACATTTACAGCGAACTCTCTTTCATTCCCGACAGCCCCGATGCCACCTTCACGCTCGAGGGCGTTACCATCGGCAAGAACTTCCACTGGGAGCAGGAGCAGCGGCAAACTTTCGCCGGCCGCCTGCAACTCATCGTGGACGAGGAGAAACTCGTCGTGGTGAACCACATTCCCGCCGAGGAATACCTTACGAGCGTCATTTCCTCCGAGATGAAATCCACCTCTTCGCTCTCCCTGCTCAAGGCGCACGCCGTCATTTCTCGCAGCTGGCTGTTCAGTCAGATGCTGCGCCGACGCGCTGTCGCCCACAAGGGGGCATCGGGCGGTTTCTTCTCGTTCGTGCGCCGCGACGACCAATACGTGCGCTGGTACGACCGTGAGGACCACACGCTCTTCGATGTCTGTGCCGACGACCATTGCCAGCGTTATCAAGGTCTGCCTGCCGCGGGCGCGGCCAGCGAGATGTGCCGCGAGGCGGTGCGTGCCACGCGCGGCGAGGTGCTGCTCTCGGAGGGCGAGGTGTGCGATGCCCGTTTCTCGAAATGTTGCGGCGGCGTCACCGAGCGTTACGGCACCTGCTGGAACGATGAGGACATCTCCTATCTCCAGCCCGTGCGCTGCGATGGCGAGGGAAATGTCCCCGACCTCACCGATGAGGCAGAGGCGGAGCGTTGGATTATGTCCGCCCCCGCGGCCTATTGCAACACGTCCGAAAAGGCTCTGCTCTCCGAGGTGCTCAACGATTACGACCTCACCTCCACGCCCGACTTCTACCGTTGGCACACCGTGTTGCCGCAAGCAGAACTGGCGGCTCGCCTGCGCGAACGGCTCGACCTCGACTTTGGCGACATCATCGACCTTCAGCCTTTGCAGCGCGGTGCAAGCGGCCGCATCTCTCTGCTGCGCATTGTAGGCAGCAAATGCAGTCTGTCGCTCGGCAAAGAGTTGGAAATCCGCCGCGCCCTCGGCGAGAAATGCCTGTATAGTTCCGCCTTTATCGTGAGCCGCACCTTCGCCGAAGGCGCACCCTCCGACGCCGTCCCCGCCGCCTTCACGCTCCACGGGGCAGGGTGGGGGCACGGCGTAGGCCTGTGCCAAATCGGCGCGGCAGTGATGGCAGACAAAGGCATCGGCTACAAAGAAATCCTACAACACTATTACGTCGGTGCCGACTTGCAGGCGCTGTATTAATTCTCCGTGTATTCCATTTTTATTGTGGAATAAAATTAAATATCATCTGTTGATAGTTTAGATAAAAACCATGAAAAACCGTTTTCAATGGGAAACCTACTTATTGCTTATGAGCCAACATCAAGGTCTCACGTGTTTTTTATGGTTTTTCCCTTGCGGCGTTTGAAGCGGGCGGGCACCGACCGCAGCCGCATGGATTAAGGACGAGCGCGAGCCGATTAGGCTCGCAGGCTCGGCGTTAAGACAGCGGCGTAGCCCGCAGGGCTTCAAACGGAGCAAGATGTTTTTACTGGTTTTTATCCATAAATAATTGACTTGTTCGGATTAACACATTCACTTGTAATATCAATTCCAAATTTTCTCACCTCAAAATGTCCCTTCCCCGCACTCCCTGGACCTGGTTGCCTACGCTCTACATTGCCGAAGGCATACCATATATTATTGTCACCGTCGTGGCCACGATTATGTACAAGCGGCTCGGCATTGGCAACGCCGACATCGCGTTTTACACCTCTTGGCTCTATCTTCCGTGGGTCATCAAGCCCTTTTGGAGTCCCATCGTGGACGCTTTCGCCACGAAGCGCACGTGGATCATAGCCATGCAGCTCATCATCGGCGCGGCCCTCGGCGGACTTGCGCTGACGCTGCCCGCGCCCGGCTTTTTCAAATGGTCGCTCGCCTTTTTCTGGCTGCTCGCCTTCTCGAGCGCTACCCACGACATCGCCGCCGACGGCTTCTACATGCTGGCACTCACGAAGAAAGAGCAGGCTTTCTACGTAGGCATACGCTCCACCTTCTACCGCGTTGCCATCATAGCGGGACAGGGCTTGCTCATCATGCTTGCCGGCACGCTCGAACTTATTTACAAGCCCGCCGCCGCATGGGCCACCGTGATGCTCGTGGCAGCCGCCCTCTTCCTCCTGCTTGCCGCCTGGCATTTGGCATCGCTGCCCCGCACGGAAATAAGGGCAGAATGTCCGCGCTCACAAGGCAACTTCACCGGCGGCATCATCAAGCCCTTCATCAGTTTTTTCCGCAAGCCCGGCATCGGCTGCGCCTTGGCGTTCATGCTGCTATACCGCCTGCCTGAGGCATTCCTCACCAAGATAACGCCCCTCTTCCTGCTCGACAGCGTGGAGGGCGGCGGATTGGCGCTCACCACGGCCGAGATAGGCTTCGTGCAAGGCACGGTAGGCATCGTGGGGCTCACGCTCGGCGGCATCCTCGGCGGCATCCTCGCAGCCGGCAAGGGCGGCATGAAGCGTTGGCTCTGGCCGATGGTGGCGAGCATCACGATTCCCGATGCGCTCTATATTATCCTCGCCTATTACCAGCCCGAAAACCTCACGCTGATTGGTGCTTTCGTGTTTTTGGAGCAGTTCGGCTACGGTTTCGGCTTCACAGCCTATATGATCTACCTGCTGCAATTTGCGCGCGGCGAGAACTCCACGGCGCACTACGCCTTTGCTACCGGCTTCATGGCGTTGGGCATGATGCTGCCCGGTTTGGTGAGTGGTGCGTTGCAGGAACTCACGGGCTACCTCAATTTCTTCATCATCACCACCGTGCTTTGCAGCGTCACCTTCCTTGTTTCGGCCCTCGTGAAGTTTGATGCGGGCGAGGATTAAGGGCGAGATTTTGCTCACCCGCATATTTTTCTCGATTTTATGCTAAGAGCGTAAACGCTATCTGCGCAGACAGTGCAAACTCTCTGCGCAGATATTTTTTTGCTCCTCGGAGAAAATTTTCATTTTCTCCGTGATATTTTTTCCTTTCCTATAAGAAAATTTTTATTACAAACTTTGTAACGCTTGTTACAAACTTTCTAACACATGTTACAAACTTTGTAATACGTGTTACAAACTTTGTAACAAAAAATATCTGCGCAGAAAGTAAAAAATATCTGCGCAGAAAGTAAAAAATATCTTGCTGAAAGGAAAAACTTTCATGGAGAAAGGAAAAAATAGCTCCGAGCAAATGCGCGCAGGCGGTATTTACGCAATAATTGAATGACGTGAAAGCGTTTGCGCTCATACGTGATAGTTGAGTGGGGCTTGTAAGCAAATTTCTATGATGTCATGGTTTGTAAATTTTATAAAAAGAGAGGTCGAACAGAGTCCGCCGCTTATGCCATTTTTATGGCTTATAATTCCGATTGATACCTTGGCGACAGGCAGTAGAATGTTAGTATTTGGCACGAAGTACTGATAAAATTTTATTGTATTTAGGATTATTAACACAGAAATGCGTTCCGGGGGAGGTAAAATTTATACATTTGCAACAGAAAATAAGAAAGCGATGAGCTGCTACACAGAAAGCCTGTGTGAAAAGGTTATTTAATTATCCTATGTCAAATACTGCAACGAAAGAAATCGTCGATAAAGATTTGCAAAGGCGCAATAAAGGCCTTATCCGCCGAGTAAAGACCGCCTTATTTGACAACTGGTGCCTGAAACGCTCTAAACTTATATATTTTTTTGCATCTAGACTTTTCCGAAGTGACGTTAGGATTAACATCGCCATGCGTTGCCGCTCCGATAACAGCAAGGACTGGGGGCATGCGTGGGTGACGTGCGGCGGGAAGCCCCTATTGGAGCGCAACGAGCGCCTGATTAGCAAAAAGCGCACCCTGATAGCAGAAGACAATAAATATATATACTGGATTTACGACTAATATAACAACCAATGGCAAACTTATATCTCACGCATAAATGCAGGCGCGGTTGCCCGTTTTGCTTTGCCCGCAAAGTGCTCAAAGCGGCGCACAACGTGGAGGAAAAGCTCACGCTCGAAGAGATTGAGCAATTTGTGTCGCATTATGAGGGACAAATCGATTCGCTCGGACTGCTCGGCGGCGAGCCGTTTCTCTATCCCGACCTTGTAAAGGTGATAGAACTCCTGAAACGTCATCATATCCATTCCAAGATATTCACCAGCGCCACTGACCCGCTGCCCGAAGGCCTTGCCGAGTTCGACATCTCGCAGGGCGACATAAACTTTATCGTGAATGTGGGCAGCCGCGACACCTATACCGACGAGAAGTTTGCCAACCTTGAACGCTTCTTTGACAAGTTTCATTCTATCTCCGCGCTGTCGTACACGATTTTCGACCTGGAAAAGGACAATCCCGAGTTCCTCTTCGACATGATAGACCACTACGGGCTGGTGCGCAACATACGCACGGGCATAGCCCTGCCTATCTATCGCGGCGGCAACAGTTACATAGCCCTCGACGACTACAAGCGCGCGGCGGAGTACTTCTGTGCCTGCGCCGAGAAAGCTGCCAGGCGGCGCATCACGCTGGCAATGGACTGCGGCTTCCAGGCGTGCATGTTCACGGATGCCCAGTTAGGCAGACTGTTCCGTCTCGGAACCAATCTGGGCTTCATGTGCGGCGCAGCGTTGGACATCGGTCCGGGTTTGAAGGTGTGGAACTGCTTCCCGCTCTTCCAGCTGGGCTGCGTGGACGCACTTGGTGCCAAGACCCTCGAAGAGCTCAAGCAGAATTTGCAGAAAAGGCTGGAAGAAGAACTGGGCAGCGGGCGCGGCGTGCGTCCTGAGTGTGCAGCCTGCGAACTCTACGACCGTAAACTGTGCGAAGGCGGTTGCAAAAGTTTTAAATCGGTAGGACAATAATTTTCAACATATAAGAACCATGGAAATCAGTAAAAACGTGACTTGGAAAACCCTCGGCGAGAAGGTTATTGCTGTTAAGGTAGACACCGGCGAGTACTACACGCTCAACGAAGTGGCATCTGTGATATGGAAAGCCATCGACGAAGGAAAATCCAAAGAAGACATCGCAGAAAAGATTTGCACCGAGTACGATGCAACAGATAAAGCTTCGGTGTTGCAAGACATCGAGGAACAAATCAGTGAGTGGCAACATGAATTATTAATCCTTTAAATTAGTACGACTATGACTAAGAAAACTTACGAGAAGCCGCAGACAAGCAAGCACGCTTCTATGGACGTTGTCCAGGGTTCAGGTCTGTATTACACGACGCTGTATTACACCAGCCTGTATTACTGGCATTAATTGTCGTTAATCAAAGTAATGAGTGCGAACTACGCATTGATTGTCGAGGTGGCAGGTGTCGCTATCCGTTTCCAATCGGAAATGGAGGTTGACATCTGTCACCTTAGCACTCTCTTTAAGCACCACCTGGCAGCCAACGACGCCAGGGCGGCGGATCACGTGGTAGACATCACTACGATAGAGCGTTCGCCTGTGCCGGAAGAGGCTGTTTTGGCTTGGAAAGGTTATTACCACGGCGTAGGCTATGACGGAAAGCACGCAAACACGTTGAAGAAATACGTGTCGCAAGACAAGCGGTATGAGTACTTCGATACGCCCGACGGAGGCTGTATCACCATTGACCGGGAAAGCCCCCATACCGTTTGTTCGCTGATGTCGTGGAAAAAACTGTTCAGCAAGAAGAAGGAGCGTGCCAACATAGGCTCGCTCGTTATACTGCTGATTCACATAATCATGGCGCGGCACAACCGCTACACGCTCCACGCCTCTGCTGTGGCGTGGAAGGGCGCGGCGATAGTGTTCACGGGCCGCAGCGGACAGGGCAAGAGCACCCTTTGCACGGACCTCACCAAGCTCGGCGCGGGATTTATGGGCGACGACATCGTGTTTGTGTACCAAGAAGCAGGCAGGATAATGATTGCCCCGTTGCTCTTCGACGCCAAGCTTTACATAGACTCCCAAAAAGAAAAGACATTTGTGGATATGGCGGCGCAAAGCGGCTGCGAAGCGGGCGCGGCACTGCCATTACAGGCTGTTGCCGAAATCACGCAGACGCGCCAGGGTCTCTCTGCCGTACGGCAGGCAGCCGATGAGCATCGCCTGTTTGACGTGCTGCTGGAAGCGGCCAACAACATCGCCCTGCAATACGACAGCGCCGAATGGCTGTCGCTCTGCGCCAATATCTTAGAACATAAAAAGCTCTATAATTTCTCCTTTGGCGACCGCCGCCTGCTTAATGTAAACGTTCTCGATGACTTCATTCAGTAACACAGAAATATTATCGCTATGGCAGATGCCCGGCGAGGCTATGTGGCGCATTGCATTGCAGCAGGCTTTGCAGAATTTGCCCCAATCGGCATCGCTCTGCGTGGAATTGCTGCGCACCGCGCCGCAGGAACGGTTGGACGACTGCGCGAAGGCATTTCTCTCAAAACTACCTTTCCTGAAAGAAGGCTATGCGCCGGTGGAAAAGCTGACCGATACAAAGGTTTGCGACTCCTTTGCCAGTTTGGCAGAAAGCTATAAAGCCATTTTACATGACCTGAAAGTAAGGAACGATCAAGAAACCGCTAAAATCTTCTACCTATACTTCAACGGCTTGCGACCCGACTTGAAGCTTCTCTTTCCGGAAACGGACTTTACGGGCTTGCGCCGCGACAACGAGCGCGACAAGAAAGAGGAGCATCAGCTCATGGTGTTCGTGACGGGGCTATGCAACCTGAATTGTTCCTATTGCTTCTCCAACGACATAGAGCGCAGGCAGATTACAGAGGACGAATTACGTAAAATTTTCAAGTGGGCATCTGAAAACGGCTGCAACTGTGTTACGCCCTGCGGCGGAGAGCCATTGATGTACAAGCACATCGGTCTGCTGCTCGACTTGGTGCAGGATTACGGCATGACTACCTATTTTGCCTCTAATTGCACCTGGCCTTTATCACGCTTCACTGAGCGGCAAGCCAGTTGCATTAAAAGCCTGACTTTCCACATCACCGAAGCGCTGTGGAAGAACGCGGAATATATGCGCATCTTCTGCGAAAACATACAGTGGGCAAAGCAGCGCGGCATAAATATCATAGCCCGATTTAACATCGTAAAGCCGAATACAGACTTTACAAAATGCTTCGAACTGATAGAGAAACAGGAGCTGAAATGCGTGAACATCGCCCTGACTATTCCCGACCGTTCGCACGATAATATATATGTAGGCGCGTCCTATTTCTCTGACTTTATCGATGACCTGCGGCGCGTATTGGATTTTTGCAAGAAACGTAAAATCAGCCTCAACTTTGCCAAGACTGTACCGCCTTGCATATTCCCGGAAGAAGAGGCGTTGCAAATGCTGGCTTACGATAACTTTCTCCCCTTCTGCAATGTACACGAAGACGGCGGCACGCGCAACGTATGCATTTCCCCTGCGAAATACATCACGCCCTGCCTCGGCATGTCGGCACCAAAAGTGCTTTTCTCGGAAAAGCTGACGTGGGACGATTTGTACAAACAGATGGGCACGGCGGTAAACTGCGCCTTGCGCCAACCGCTCTTTAAAAAATGCAATAAGTGCTTCCTTTACCACAGACACCTGTGCCAAGGAGCCTGCTTAAGTTATAAAACACATGCGTAGCAAACGGATAAAGCGTTTCAGGCAGCATCTGCATAATGCCTTTCAGAAATTCCGTCTGCGCTATTTGCAGCCGGGACGGCTCACGCATCTGCCCGACACGCTGACCATCGAACTGACCAGCCATTGCTCGCTGGCTTGCTCATGCTGCCCCAACGGCATCGCCGGCGCACGCCGTCGCGGTCGCGACACCATAACGCTTGACAACTTCAAGAAGCTACTCGAAAATATTGACGTGCCTGTGCGCAGCGTGTTCCTGCACCTCCACGGCGAACCGTTCCTCAATAAAGATTTGCCCGAAATCGTCAGGCTGCTTGCAGAGCACGGCGTTGAGGAGTTTAATATCTTTAGCAATGCATACAACATCAAGCTCGACCTGCTCGAAAACGTGCTGTGCAGTGTGGGCGGCAAGAAACTCAACCTTGCCTTCTCGGCGGAATTGTACGACAGGCAGGCGTATGAGCACATTCGCTGTCCCGGGCGTTTCGATACGGTGTGGCAGTCGCTGCAAGCCATTGACGCGTTGATGCAGAAGCACGGCGCGACCTACTCTGTGAACAGCATCGTGCATCGTGAAGACATCGGCATCTTGCCCGAACGGGTCCCGGATGTATTTCGCCGCCTGCCGAGCCTGAAAAGCATGCACCTAACGAGCGCGTTCCCCTGGCCACATCTGCCGCAAACGGGCGACCTGGCCGGGCATTTGCGTCGCAAAAGAAGCATTTGCAACCAAATTTGGCAGTTGCCTGCGATTATGGCCGATGGCAGCGTTACGATGTGCTCGAGCGACTATAACGCGGAGTGCGTGGTCGGGTCTCTCTACGAGGAAAAGTTCAGCAAAATCATCAACAATAAGGCCGCCCGCGCCTTCCGCCGCAACATTGCCCTGCGCCGCCCTGAAAGCAACGCGCTCTGCAAGGGCTGCCTGATAGACCGCCACACGGCGTTTTCGCGCATCGTGAACCGCAAGTTTGTGGAAAAGGCCGCGTCCGAGGCGTTGCAAAAGTATTTTGCAGCGTTTGGCAAATATTTTAATATTTAATATTTTACTCGTCTACTTGTTTACTTGTCTACTCGTCTACTTGTTTACTCGTCTACTTATTTATAATCATACATACAGAAGAATATGCCCAACTTAATGCTTACCAACTGGTGCAACTACCATTGCCCTTATTGTTTCGGCGTGGACATGATGGTGCCCAAAAAGCCGAGGAACGCCATGAGCCGCGAAACGTTCAACGGCATTATGGAATGGATGCAACGCAAACCGTTCGACCGCGTGATACACCTTATGGGCGGCGAACCGACGCTTAACCCCGACATCGAATGGTTCGTGAACCGCTTGCTGGAACAGAACATGCACATCACGATTTTCAGCAATATGGCAACGCCACAGGCTGTGCAGCTGGCGGATAAATGCTCTATGCTGCCCGTGCACTGGGTAGCCAACGTGAATAACCCCACAAAATGGAACAAGGCGCAGCGCGAAAACATCTCTAAAGCACTCCGTGCAGCAGGCAAACATGCCTCTATCACATTTAACATACAACCCGAAGAGCCTAACGAACTGTGGGCGCTGGAACTGATTGAAGAGTTCGGGCTGAACCCGAATATCAAGGTGGGTTTTGTGCTGCCGACGCTCACCTCGTCGAACATGGCCCTCAAGGACAGCGAGTACGGCATTGTGGCGCAGCGTGTGGTAGACCTCGTGAAGGCAGGCGAGCGGCTCGGCGTAAGCGTAAGTTATGAGTGCGGCGTGCCTTATTGCGTGTTTACTGACGAACAATTAGGCTTTTTGTGGCGGCACAACTCCAAACCCGCTTCCGGCTGCTGCTCGCGCCTTGACATTACGCCCGAGGGCGAAGTGATGTATTGCCTCCCGCTGGCAACGGCGGGCTTGCGCCACTACTCAGAGTTTGCTGACTACCATGAATGTCGCAAGTGGTTCGAAGACCGCTTTAAGCCTTACCGAATGTTGGGCAGCAAAATAGAATGTGCCGAATGTCCCCTCAACAATCCGATGCAGTGCCGCGGGGCGTGCCTGGCAAAGAATATGATTGGGGCAAAGAACATTGAGATAGGAAGATAAGTGGT
>JALFJC010000045.1:0-11523 GCA_022775595.1 Bacteroidales bacterium
AAACGACCCTGTGCGCGTTGTTGATGCGATAGTCGAGAACCTTGACTTGCGCGATTTCAAGAAACTATACCGCGAACGCGGACGCTGTGCATACCATCCGAAGATGATGCTCAAGATTATTCTCTACGCCTATATGAATAATATCTACTCATGCCGCAAGATAGAGCGTCAGGTTCGGCGCGACATAAATTATATCTGGCTGGCAGCCCAGGAGCGCCCCGATTTCGTGACCATCAACCGCTTCCGTAACCGGGTAAAGAACGAGATCAACAACATCTTCACGCAGGTGGTGCTTCTGCTGGCAGAACGTGGCTTCATCACGCTTGATGTGGAGTATATCGACGGAACAAAGATAGAATCAAAGGCCAACAAGTACACATTCGTATGGCGCAAGGCCGTGGAAAAGAACCGGGCGAAGCTGCAGGAGAAAATACGCGTCCTGCTGCAACAGATAGACGAGGTAATCGTACAGGACAAAGCGGCTGAGACCGAGGCCGTGGAATTTACACCCGGGGCGTTGACTTCGCTTATCGGAGAACTGAAAGACGCATTGGCATCCGTACCTGAGCCGACGGACAAAGAGCAGAAGAAAGTTCGCCGCGAGCAAGAGAAAAAGATAAATGAGCTTGAGAAACACCGCGACAAACTTGGAGAATATGACAGCCGTCTTGAACAGATAGGAGAGCGCAACTCCATGTCCAAGACTGACCCCGACGCGACTTTCATGCGCATGAAGGAAGATGCCATGAACAACGGCCAGACCAAGCCGGGATACAATCTGCAGATCTCAGCCGAGAACCAGTACATCACAGACTTCGCCCTGTTCCCCAATCCCACCGACACTCTCACCCTGATACCATTCCTCAACTCTTTCCTTGACCGCTACGGCCATCTGCCCTCTACCGCCGTCGCCGACTCAGGCTATGGCTCCGAGGAGAACTACCGCTTCATGGATGAGGCCGGCATGGAAGCATACGTCAAGTATAACCGTTTCCATCTCGAGCAGCGCCCGCGCTATAAGCCGAACCCATTCCACCACGACAACTTCCACTACAACGCGGTTGAGGACTATTACGTCTGCCCGATGGGACAGCATATGACCCGTATCGGCACATCCTACGCAAAGACCGCAAGCGGCTACCGCAGCGAAAACGCACGTTACCGCGCGCAGAACTGCCAGGGCTGTCCGCTGCGATGTATGTGCTACAAGGCCAAAGGAGACCGGCGTATAATCGAGGTCAACCACCGCCTGAACGGGTACAAGCGTAAAGCCCGGGAGCTGCTGACATCTGAAGCCGGACTCAAACACCGCGGACGACGATGCATAGAGCCCGAAGCCGTCTTCGGACAGATGAAGTTCAACATGGCATACCGCCGCTTCCGCCACTTCGGCAAAGACAAGGTCACAATGGACTTTGCCTTCTTCGCCATTGCCTTCAATATAAAGAAATTGTGCTCAAAGATGGCGAAAGAGACAAATGACGGGGGAAATACACCCGATTTTTGCCTGTTTTTGCTTATATCGCGGATTTTACCGCTTGAGAATCGAATGTTTTGGGAAAAACATCAGAAATCGGTCGCCTGAAAAATATCCAAAACTCTGTGGCTAAAAAGAAGAGGCCGCGCCGTAAACCTTAATTACGACACAGCCTCTTTTTGTGGCATTTAGTTGGAGGTTCGAGCCACGCACGCGGCTATGGCTCATACCGTGATTCCGTTGGGGTTCGAACCCAAGACCCACGCCTTAGAAGGGCGTTGCTCTAATCCTACTGAGCTACGGAACCTTTTGCAAATGCAGTGCAAAGTTACTGAATTATTTTTACGCTGCAAAGCGCAACTGCTAATAATGGCTTGCAAGATGCTGCGAGGCGCGGTAAATCAGAAGTTCCCGTTCGCCGTTTCGCGGGCGTAATCTGCCGGATTTATTTCTTTGCCAACGTAGCGAAAGTTAAAACTGTTGCCTTTAACGGAAGGGAACTGGCTGCGCTGGTCCACGTCCATACGGTTGCGCAGATGGTCGATGATGCGCGTGTAGCACTCAAAGCCAGAATTGGCTTTTACCAAGGCAGAGAAAGTTGTGTCTTGATAGCAAAACTTTGCTGTCTCAGGGATTTGAATAACACGTTTAAAAGTTACGGTTCCTTCGTACCAGCCTTCTTCTTCTGCTGTAAGTTCTGCCATTCGCAGTTCCTTGCGTTGCACGAGGTTCAGTTCGTTCGTTTGCTGCTGCGGCTGCGGCGTATAATTGTTCTGCGTAGCGTTTGCTTTATGCCGTGCCTTAAATTCTTCCATATTTGCGGCATCTGTTTTGATAAGTATAAAATAGACGCGCGGACGAATCTTGTAGCGTTTGGGATAAGGCATGTCGCTTTCTACGTAGGCACGCAAATCGTCTACCATGCGTTGGTTGATAGGGATTTCCGGGATAGAGGTAAGGAAATCCATGAGCTCGTCGAAACTATAAGCAATCGTGTCCTGGTCGAAATAACGTGCGTAGATGTTCATAGACGTATCAAAAAAAATGACAGCTTTTCAGTATCCCCTTAAAGCTGTCATTATTCATTATAAATTGTTGAGCGGAAAACGAGACTCGAACTCGCGACCCCAACCTTGGCAAGGTTGTGCTCTACCAACTGAGCTATTTCCGCAAAAGTGAAGAGGAGGAGACTCGAACTCCCACGTCGCAATTGACACTACCCCCTCAAAGTAGCGCGTCTACCAATTCCGCCACCTCTCCAAACTTTTCTTGTAATAATGACTCAAACCAATGCTCACGGAAGTACTTGCAATTAGGTTTTCCCTTGTGCAGCCAAGCCCGTTTTGCAGTGCCCAGAACAGGACTCGAACCTGCACGTCATTGCTGACACCAGTACCTGAAACTGGCGCGTCTACCATTCCGCCACCTGGGCTTTTTGTAGAGTCATTTTGTTCAATAAGTGAGCGGAAAACGAGACTCGAACTCGCGACCCCAACCTTGGCAAGGTTGTGCTCTACCAACTGAGCTATTTCCGCGTTGCTGCGCTTTCTCTCAAACGCGGTGCAAAGGTACAACTTATTTTTAATATACCAAACGTTTCCCTGAAAAAATGCGATTATTTTACGTGAAAATCTATTTTCCCTACCGTGGGTCATCGTTTTTCAGGCAGCACACAATATTATATATATACGCAGCCTTGCTTAAATCCTTTCGACCACGAGTTTTATGAGCGAGTCGATAGAGTTTTTATAGTTGGGGTTGGCTTTTCCGGCAAGACGGTTGGCGATAACCATGCAGCAAGTGGTTGCCTTGTGCCCGAGAAGGAGTGACAAGCCGGCGAGAGCGCTGCTCTCCATTTCAAAGTTGGTGATGCGATGTCCGTTGTAGTCAAACGACATTATTTTCTCGTTTGCCTCTGCATCTGCCAAAGGCAGGCGTAGCCGGCGTCCTTGCGGTCCGTAGAAGCCGCCGCAAGCCACGGTGATGCCACGCACCATGTCCGTGCTGGCGATGCGGTCGGTGAGTTCTGCGTCAGCGTGCACTGCATACGGGTGTGCGATGCACTGCCAACCGTGCCAGGCCTGATGTTTCAGGAAGGCCGTTTCGAGTTCCTTGTCACACACTTCGTCGCGCCCGGCGTAAAAATTCAGCAGGCCGTCGAAACCGATGCTGATTTCAGAAGCCACGAACGTGCCTTCTGGCGTGTTGGGCTGCAGACCGCCGCAAGTGCCGAGGCGTACTATTTCGAGCGTACGCAGATTGGGCTTGATGGTGCGCGTCTTGAAGTCGATGTTTGCCAGCGCGTCCAACTCGTTCATCACGATGTCGATGTTATCGCAGCCGATGCCGGTGGACAGCACCGTGATGCGCTTTCCCTGATAAGTGCCCGTTATGGTGCGGAACTCGCGCGACTGCACATCGCATTCCTTTGTTTCGAAATGCTGCGCCACGAGGGGTACGCGCCCGGGGTCGCCCACGAGGATAATTTTGTCGGCCAGCTGTTCCGGCTTGACGTGCAAATGGAAGATGCTGCCGTCGGGGTTGATAATCAGTTCGCTCTCGTGTATACTTTCTTTGAAGTCTTCGGCCGTGCTTGCCTTTTGCGAATATTGCTTTTCCATAAACGTGCTTTTATTTTAATTGTCCAAGTTCTGCCTTGCGCATATTCTTGGCCATACTGTTTACTTTCTTTTGCGCTTGAAGCATTCTGTATGCCAGTTCCTCGATGCTCTGTTTGAGCTGTTCGCTGTGGTTGCCCGCGCCCCATTGATTGCGCAGATTTTCCAGCAGTTCCTGTTGATTTTTTATTTGCGACTGTATTTGCGCCAAGTCCGATGCTATGAGCCGCGCGTTGGGGCTTTTGAATTCTGCGAGTGAGGTGTATACGATGTCATCGTTTATGATAAAGCGGTGAATCTTTGCCGTACGGCTCGTTGCATCTGTCTCCATCGACTTGCGCAGACGGTTGAAAGCGGCGTCAATCTGCGCCGTCTGTCCCTTCTGGCTTTCGGCAAGCGAAGCGATGCGTGCGGCGCGGCGCACTTGTACCGCATTCTTGTCCGTCAGTTGATAAGTGTCGCGCGTGCTGTTCGGAATAAAGCGATAGATGCACACTTTTCCTTGCGGCTGGTTGCGGTCGGAGGCCAGATAGCCTATGCCTAAGGTTTCGTCAATGACGCAGAAGTAGTCGTTGGTAGGCGAGTTGAACGGAAATCCCATATTTTCGGCTTTCAGGAATGCCTTGGTCTGTGTGTCGTAGCGCGTGATAAACAGGTCGTAGCCGCCGAGTCCCTCCTCGTCTGCTTTGGCAAAATATAGCGTCACGCCGTCAGCGAGCAGATACGGAAAGTTTTGCTCTCCCTTCACCCCCGACATGCCGTCCAGGTGTTTCGGGGTAGTCCAGCCGTCGCCGAGTTTGAACGATGAGGCGATGCGCTTCACGCCGTCGGAGTCGGGATAAGCCAGCAGCAGTTTATCGCCAAATTGGTTCACATAAGCGGGAGCCGGGGCCAGTTCGCGCGCCCAGGCGGCGTTTTTTACGATGACCGCCAGTGCTGCCAGTTTGCCACATTCGGGTGACAGCCTCATGGCGCCGAGCACGTCCTTGCTGTCCACCACGGTGCTGTCGATAAACACCACGCGCTCCGTTCCGGGCAGCATTTCCGCGCCGATCTGCGCTTTTTGCAGCAGGGCTTCTTCCTTGCTCACGTCTGCTTCGGCCTTTTTCCCTTTCTCAATGGCCGTTTCGAGTTGCTCTACGGCCTCGTCGAAGGCATAGGCATCGAAGAGTTCTTTGGCTTTGGCCAATTCTGTTTCTGAATTATACTCCGTTTTCGCGGTTTTCTTTTTCGCGCCGCGCTTTTGCGCTTCGGCTGTGGAGGGAAAGAGCAGCAAGGCCGCTGCCAAAAGGACGAAATATTTGGCGGGATTTTTCATTTTTCGTGAGATATGCGTTTGGATAACTCTATTCGTTGCTGAATTTTGCTTCAAAAATACTTATTTATTGCGAATATCTTATAGGAAAGCCCCTATTTTTTGTATTTTTGCATAAGATAGACGGCGGCTCGGGCAACCAAAGTAAAACTTTATTGCTCTCGCCGTGCACTATCTTTGCAAAGAATTTACACGATTAGAACGGCTTTCTTTCGAGCCAGTAATATTATGGCAACTATCACGCACAACTTATCCGCTGCCGTGCGGAGCCGCATCATGCGCTGCGTCCTCGCGCTTGCGCTTTTCTGCCCCGCCTGTTCGCTCTCCGTCGGGGCGCAGACGCAAAAGGTAGTGACTCACGAGGTGAAAAAGGGGGAAACCCTCTACAAACTATCTCACGATTACGGCGTCAGTATCGACGACATCATCGAGCGCAACCCCATTCTCAAAACCGAGCCTCTGAAAGCGGGGCAAACGGTCCGCATCGCCCTACCCTTGTCGGTGAGCACCGCCTCCGTGGGCGACGCGCCGGCATCCCCGGCTGCCTCTCCCGCTCCCGCCGGCACGCAGCCACGCACCGCGCCCGTCAGTTATAAGGTGCAGAAGGGCGAAACGCTTTGGAGCATAGCCCGTGCACACGGCATCACGGTCGATGCGCTCATCGCCGCCAACCCGGAGATGCAGGAGGCGGGATATAAATTGAAGAAAGGGCGCACGGTCACCATTCCCGCCAACACGCCCGTCCCAGCCGCCACTGTTTCCAAAGGACTTGCGTCGGTAAACATTTCTGTCATCCTGCCTTTGCAGGCCGGCGGCGTTGTGGCCACGCGCAGCACGGAGTACGTGCGCGGCATGTTGCTGGCCGTCAATCAACTCAAGAAACAAGGGCGCAATGTCCTGCTCCATATTTACGAAGAGCCCGCCTCCGGCGAGAGCCTGCGCGGCGTGATGCAGCGCGTTGGCGCACATGGTGCCGACCTCATCGTAGGCCCGGTCTATCCTGATCATTGGAGCGAGGCCATTGCGCTAAGTCCCGGCGACTCGAAAATCGTAGTGCCGTTTTCTTCAAAGGTGCAGCAGATTGCCACCTGCCCGCGCCTTTTCATGCTCAACGCGCCGCAGCAAAACGAGGCTGCCATGATTACCGACCTTGTTGTGTCGAGTTTTCACAAGGACAATACTCACATTATTTTCCTTACTCATAACGTAGGCGATGCCAAGGCTGACAAGCAAAGCGTTGTGTCGTCGCTTACGAGGCGCGTGGTTATCGACGGCTACAAGCATATTGCGCTGCCTTCTTCTGTGGAACTAACGGTAGTGAAAAACGCGATCAAGAAAGGCATGTTCAATTTGATAGTGACGGACGCCGCTGACGCAGAAACGCAGCAGCGTATGCAGAGCATGGTCACCGCGTTGCGCCAAACGCTGCCCTCGGGCACTACCCTCGCACTGCTGGGTTACGAAACTTGGCTCGACCGAGCAAGTGCCAACTCCGCCCTGCGCAACGGACTTTACTCTTCCGACACCTACGTGGCCGCAACGGCTTTCTATTATCCCTACACCTCGGCCGCCATGGCCTTTGAGGCAGATTATAAGAAGTGGTTTGGTGCCGAACTCCTCACGGTTACGCCCCGCATGGCCCCGCTCGGCTATGACACTGCCCTTGCCTTCGTAAACGGGCTTTCTGCCTACGGCAAGGCTTATGCCGCCCAGCGCCAGCAACTCCCGTTCCTGCAAAGCGACATCCGCTTTGCCAAAGTCTCCGACCAGGGCGGCTACGTGAACCAAAGCGCCTGGCTCATTCACTATAAACCTAATATGCAAATAGATAAAATCGCAAAAACGCGATGATACGCTTTTCCTCCACTATCCTTAAACCGCTACTCGCTATTTCGTTTTTCGCCCTCCCCGCGCTCCTTTCAGCGCAGGTGGGTTCCGCGCGCCGCGCCATAGCCTTGGGCGTAAACGGCGGCGTGATGCTCAACACCGTCGGGTTCGACCCGACCGTGAAGCAGACGATGCACCTCGGTCCTTCGTTCGGCGTTACCTTCCGCATGACGAGCGAGAAATATTTCAAGTCGCTCTGCGCCTTGCAGATAGAACTTAACTATGCGCAGCTTGGCTGGAAGGAAGACGTGCTCAACGGCAACGGCGAGCCTTTGCCCGACACGTATGCGCGCAATATGAACTACCTCCAGTTGCCTTTCCTTGCCCGAATGGGTTGGGGCAAGGAGAAAAACGGAGTTCTGGGCTTTATCCTCGCCGGCCCGCAGGTGGGCTATTGTTTTAGCGAGGCGTCACAGCGGAGTTCCGTCTGGACCGTAGACGCTGCCACCGGCCTCCCCGACCGCCCCAATGGCCTATGTGCCCAGTACGACTTGGGCGTACAGCGGCGCATAGACTACGGCATTACTGCCGGCGCGGGCATGGAATTGAGCACGAAGATCGGTCATTTCATGGTAGAAGGGCGTTATTATTATGGCCTTGGAGATTTCTTCGACAATGCCAAAAAGGACGTTTTCGGCCGCAGCAACAACAACACGATTGTGGTGAAATTCACCTATCTCTTCGATGTGCGCAAAGAATATTCCGACATCAAATAGGCTCAAATCCATTGCCGTGCGCCGCCTGCACCTGCCCGACGGCACGGTGCTGCCCTTGCAGGTTATAGACTTCGACAGCGCGGGCACTCCCCTCGCCTACCACGCGCTTTGCGGCGAGGAGGCTTTTACGGAATGGCGCGGCGGCGATTATTATTGGGGCGGACAGTAGTTTATTACGTATATTAGGAGTCACGCCCATACGTGATTGTCGCAACTATCATATAAGAGCGCAAAATGTATCTGCGCAGACAGTATCAATTATCTCCGAGAAAGTTTTTACTATCTTGGAGATATTTTTTGCTATCAGCAAGATATTTTTTACTATCCTATAAGAAATTTTTTGTTACAAAGTTTGTAACATGTATTACAAAGTTTGTAACATGTGTTAGCAACTTTGTAACGGCAGTTACAAAGTTTGTAATAAAAAATATCAGGCAGACACTGAAAAATATCTCGGTGATAATAAAGAAAGTCTGCGCAGACAGGAAAAAATGTCTGCGCAGACAGCAATGGTTTTCTTAAGTGATAGATAATCCTACTTACCAGATAGTTCAAACGGGACACGGAAGGAAATGCCGAGGCGCATAAGTTCGTCGAGATTTGGATAGAGGCGCTGCGTGAAGTCTGCCCAATCGCGGTGCACCATCTGCGTCCAGCCCGCCTCTGCCAGGGCCAGGGCGCGGGGATAAGCCATGTAGGTCACGCGGTTTATGTCGGGCATCGCCTCTGCCCAAAGCGTGCCCATCACGCCCCAAACGTGCGCCTGCTCTTCTGCCGTGCGGCCGTAGCCGGGGTCGAAGCGATAGGCCTGTTCAAGCGTGGTGATGGGCATTCCCCAGTTGTTGTATTCCGGCAGGTCGTGGTGCATTTGCGGGTAGTCGAGGTAAGCGTGCTCGCCCGGCGCCATAATTAGCCTGTGCCCGCTCTTCGCCGTAAGGGAAAGGCAGGTAGGCGTTAAACCTCCGCGCCAACTAACCAGCGTAACGTCTTGTGGATAAGGGAAAAGGTAGTCGTCGGCGGGCGGGTAGATGTTATTCAGTTCGCACCACATAATCGGTTTTTTGCCGGTAGCACGCACGGAAGAGAGTATGCGTTCGAAGAAGGGAATCATCAGTTGCGAGGCCCGCTTATAACCTTTTTGCTCCATCATGGCGCGGCAGCGCGGACACTTCTCCCAGTTGGCAGGCACTGCTGCCTCGTCGCCGCCGAGATGGATATACTGGTACGGAAACAGTTCAGCGACTTCGCGGAGAATATTGTCGTAGACCGTATAGACCGTGTCGTTGGCGGCGCAGAGCATGCGGTTTACCGTCTCGCCCACCTTAATCGGCGCGTTTTGCAAGTGCGTGCAACCCAGTTCGGGATATACAGACAAGAAGGCGGCGGTATGGCCGGGAATGTCGAGTTCGGGTATCACGTCGATATAATGCTCGGCGGCGTAGGCCACGATTTCGCGGATATCGGCGGCAGAGTACGACTGTTTGCCTGCCAGTTGAGGATAGCCTTTCAACGCGATGCGCCAGCCTTGGTCGTCGGTTAGGTGCAACTGCAAAGCATTATACTTATATTTTGCCATTACTTCAATAAAACGTTTCACGTCCTTGACAGGCAAAAAGTTACGTGCTGGGTCAATCATCAGTGCACGCAGGGCGAAGCGCGGTGCATCGTCGATTCTTACGGCAGGAATGCGGCCGAGTTCTGCTTCGTGCGGGTCGGCAAGCAGCAGCTGGTTGAGTGTCATCACGCCAAGGAACACAGCGGCCGGTGTTGCGCCCGTAATGGCCAGTCCCTTCTTTGAAACCGCAAGGCGATAGTGCTCCGCGCCATGGAGGGCGGTGTCGATGGCGAGCGTGAGGCGGCCCTTCGTGCCTTTGCCGCCCACGGCGATGTCCATGCCCGTGCGCTCTTTAAGCACGTGGCGCAGCGCGTTAACGGCAGGGCGCAGCAGCACGGTGTCGGCAGAGATAAACGAGTGTTTGGGGGAAATCACAAAAGGTGCTGCTGCATCCTGCACAAAATTGTTGGGCATTGGGATGAACGGCGGCACCTTTGAGGCGGCACGCATCGGGGCTGCTGCTAACGCGAGTAGCAAGCCGGCGATGAGCCGCTGGGAGAAACGGCGGAGAGTCATGTTCTTAGTATTAGATTAAAGCAGATTAGTCGAGGCTGTTATTGTTTGCGCCGTCGGGAAACACGATTTTCGGCTCAAAAGTAGCGGCCTCTTCGGGCGACATGGCGGCGTAGGCCATGATAATCACCTCGTCGCCGGGCTGGAACTTGCGGGCGGCGGCGCCATTGAGGCAGATGCAACCCGTGCGGCGCGGGCCGCGGATAACGTAGGTCTCGATGCGCTCGCCGTTGTTGTTGTTCACCACGTGTACGTGCTCGCCCGCCAGGAGTCCGGCGGCGTCCATCAAGTCTTCGTCGATGGTGATGCTGCCCATATAGTGGAGATTGGCTTCAGTGACGCGGGCGCAATGTATTTTAGACTTCAAGATGCTAAGTAACATATAAATCTTCGTTTTTATAGTTACGAGTTGACGAGTAAACGAGTAGACGAGACAGATTTGTCTTGCAAACTATATTTTATATGGTAATTTGTCTTGTTTACTTGTCTACTTGTTTACTTGTTTACTAAAATAGTTGGGTTACTGCTTAAAACAAATATTATCAATCAGGCGGATAGGCTTCGCGCCGCAGTAGACCGTGATGCAGCCCACGACATAAGGCGCGTCGTCCCACGAACGGACGCTTTGCAGCGTCGTGCCGTCCACGATTTCAAAGTATTCCACTTCGAGCCCTTCTATGGCATTGAGCGTAGAGACTACGTAGTCGTGCGTCTCTGCCACGGTGTGCGCCTTGGCGAAGTCCTGCGCGGCGAAGAGCGTTTTGGAGATATTCACGGCAGTTGCCTTTTCGTCGGGCGAGAGCAGCGTGTTGCGCGAGGAAAGCGCGAGGCCGCTCGGTTCGCGCACGATGGGGCAGGAAACGATTTCCAAGGAAAAGCGCAGGTGGCGCACCATAGCGCGGATTACGGCGATTTGCTGAAAATCTTTCTCGCCGAAATAGGCGCGGTCGGGGGTTACGATGTCGAAAAGCTTGCTCACGATTTGGCAAACTCCGTTGAAATGTCCCGGGCGGCGCGGCCCTTCCATGACGGTGTCGATAGGCGGGAAAGAGAAAACGCGGGTGTCGGGCTCGGGATATATGTCCTCGGGCGTGGGGGCAAACACGTAGTCCGCGCCGAGTTCCTCGAGCAGGCGGCAGTCAGCCTCAAGCGTGCGCGGATAATTTTTAAGGTCTGTGGAATCGTTGAATTGGGTGGGATTTACAAAGACGCTGACCACGGTTACATCGTTTTCTTTAACCGAGCGTCTGACGAGCGAGGCATGACCCTCGTGGAGCGCGCCCATCGTAGGCACGAGGCCCACCGTGAGATTGGCGCCGGCACGCAGTGCCGCCATTGCCGCACGCATGTCGCTTTGAGTGGTAAGAATATTCATCATAAAT